>JACCZP010000386.1 GCA_013695885.1 Thermoleophilaceae bacterium
ATGCGTAGGCCTCCGAGGACCGGAGAGCATCTGGGACACGACCCTACCAACTTCGGACGGTTCCGTCCCGTATTAGCCGTAGATAGGACGTACATGTCCTAGTTAGAGGATAAGCTTGTCGGATGGACGCGTTTCGAGGGCCCGGGGAGCCCGACGGACCTCTGTCCGGCGACGGAGGCGCTCGTCCGGCGGATCGGCCCTCCGAGCGCGCCGATGCGCGGCGCAGCCGAGAGCGGATCCTGGAGGCCGCCGCCTCCCTCATCGTCGGCGATCCTCGGGTGCCGATGTCGGAGATCGCGGCGGCGGCGGGAGTGAGCCGGTCGACGGTGAATCGTCACTTCGCCACTCGTGACGAGATCACGCGCGCGGTGGCCGCCGCCGGGGCCGTCCCCGCCGCGGCGCGGGCGGATTCCGAACCGGAGGACGATGGCTCGGCGCGCCGTCAGGGAGACCGGCTCAGGCCGCCGGGCCTACTGGGCCGGGCCGACCCTCTGCCCCTCGAGGCCATCCACGTCCTCGACGAGGTCCCGCCGCATCTCGTGGGCGATCAGCTCGTGGCGGAGGCCCGCCGGATGGCCGGCGTCCCGGTGGCCCTGTACGTGATCGACGTCGACGGCTCCGGGCTGCTGCGGCTCGCCGGTCGGGAGTCGGGCCTGCCGGAGCGCATCGACGTGGCCCTCGGGCTGGGCGAGGAGATCGCCCCGGAGAGCCTCCCGGACCTCTACCAACACCTAGAGGCGGAGCTCCCGGGCTGTACGCCCGCTCCGCTCTGGCTGCGGGGGCGGGCGACTGGCCTGCTGCTAGCGGTGGGAAGGCCGCGACGGCCTCTTACGGAGATAGCTCGCCAGGGAGCACCGGCGCTCGAGCTCGCCAACCGCTACACGGACGCGTTCGAGGCCGTTCGCCGCGCGCGGGCGACGAGCCCGGCGGCGGAGATGCAGCTCAACCTTCTCCCCGCCGCCCGCATCGTCCGGGTGGCCGGCGGCGACCTCGCCGGCGGGTTGCTGCCGAGCGCCACGGTGGGAGGCGACTGGTTCGACTTCGCGGAGAACCACGACGCGACCTGGCTCGCCCTCGCCGACGCCGCCGACGAGGGCCCGGTGGCCGCTGGGCGCGCGGCCGTCTCGCTCGGGGTGCTGCGCTCGGCCCGAAGGCGGGGCCTCGGTCTCGAGGAATCCGCGCTGGTGGTACATCAGCTCGTGCACGATCTTGGGGACGACTTCTCGGTCGCGGCCGTGCTCGGGCGATGGCACGCGGCGACGTCCGTCTTCAGCTGGGTGCGGTGTGGACACCCGGCACCTCTGCTCGCACCGTCGGGCGCGCCTCTCGAGGAGCTGGGCGGTGGAGATGATCGGCCGCTCGGCCTCGGAGGAAGGGAGCGATCCTTCGAGCGCTTCGAGCGCGTCGTGCGCCCCGGTGACCGGGTGATCCTCTACAGCGATGGGGTGCGTGACCGTCGCCTGAGCCACGGGGGGCGCTTCGGACGCCGCGGCATCGGCCGCGCGGTCGCCACCGCCTCCGGTTCCTCGGCCGCCGCCGCGGCGCGGTCGATCAACAGGCGGTGCTGGGTGCATCCTCGCTACCGCTCGAGGACGACGCCGCCGTGCTCGTGCTGGGCGTCGGATCGGACCGGGCATAGCTGGCGCCGGGCGCTGATACCGTCGCCGATCGAGCATGAGGTTCCTACGTCACCTCGCCCGTGAGTACCTCCTGCACCGCTTCCTCGGACCGCGGCACCGAGGCCGCGGCCACTGGGGCGCCCCGCCGCGCCGGCGTGGCTTCTTGACACCCGTTCATCGTCAGCGACGGCGCTCGAACGTGCATGTGAGCGGCTGTTGCCTGCCGATCCCGTTCGGTCTGTTCATGGGCTCGATCGCCGGCCTCAGGCTGCTGGCCGGGCGCGCCCGGCGTTAGGGGCTCATCGAAAACGTGTTCCTGTTCTCGAACCGCCTGGGATGCCTCGGGTCGATCCTCATCTCCATCGTGGGCACCGTGATCCTGCTCGCGCTGCTCGGAGTCATCCGGCTCTTCTGAGCCGCCGAGCCGGCGGTTCGCGACGCGGATGCCGGCACGGGTGGGTCAGAGGGCCGTCGCCTTCGTGCTCGGTGGCGGGGGCCACCTGGGGGTCAGCCAGATCGGAATGCTCCGGGCCCTGGTGGAGCGCGGCATCCGTCCCGATCTCGTCCTGGGCACGTCCGTCGGCGCGGTGAATGGAGTGGCCATAGCGGCGAGGCCGACCACCGAGGGGGTCGACGCGCTGGAGGACTCCTGGCGACGGATCGAGGAGACCGGGGTGTTCGGCGGGTCGCTGCTCACGCGCCTGGGCACCCTGGCTCGGACGCGGACCCACCTGCACGACGCCTCCGGTCTCGCCAGAGCGCTCGAGCAGTCGCTGCCGGTGGGAAGGATCGAGGAGCTCGAAGTGCCGTTCCAGTGCGTGGCGGCGAGCATCGAGCGAGCGTCAGAGCGCTGGTTCACGGCCGGCCCGATCGCCCCTGCGGTCCTTGCGTCGGCCGCGGTACCCGGCCTGCTCGCTCCGGTTGCCGTCGACGGCGAGCACTTCCTGGACGGAGGGCTCGTGAACAGCATCCCGGTGGGCCGAGCCGTGGAGCTCGGAGCCACGGAGCTCTACGTGCTTCAGGTGGGCCGCGTGGACCGTCCGCTCGAGGTGCCGCGCTGGCCCTGGGAGGTGGGCCTCGTGGCCTTCGAGATCGCCCGCCGACACCGCTTCGCCGGCGACATGGCGGCGCTGCCGGAAGGGGTGGAGGCTCACGTCATGCCCACGGGCCGGTCCGAGCCGCCGAGCTACCGGAGCCTCGCCCAGCTTCGCTACTCGGACGTATCGAACATCGGCGAGCGCATCGCCCGCGCGCACGAGGCCTCGGCGCGGTACCTCGAGCGGGCCGGGATGGACACGCCGTCATGAAACGGGTCCCTCCACTCGTGGTCCGTCGCGCCGTTCTCGCGCCGGCGGTTGTCGCCGTCGAGGTCGTCCTCATCGTGGCTTCGCCGGTGCTGCTGGCGCTCGCCGTGGCGGCGTCTCCGTTCTTCGGCCGTTGGCGACCCCTGCGGATGTTGACGATCGTGCTCTCGTTCGTCGTTCGCCACCAGGTCGCGAGCGTTGCCTGCCTGGGGCTCTGGGTGGCGAGCGGGTTCGGCCGGCGCCAGGCCGGCGAACCGATGCAGCGCGCGCACTACGCGGTCCTGCGCTGGTTCGTGTCGGGCATCTACGCCACGATCCTGCGCTACGCGCACGTCGACGTCCGCGTCGTCGGGTCCGCCGAGGTGGAGGAGGCCCTATCGGCTGCTCGGAGGCCGGTGGTCATGCTCAGCCGACACGCTGGCGAGGGCGACACGTTGCTTGTGCTCGCGCACCTCCTTGGCCGCTACGGCCGCCGGCCTCGGGTGGTGATGCACGAGGCGCTCCGGCTGGACCCGTTGATCGACATGCTCGGAGACCGCCTGCCGAATCGCTTCGTGGACCCCCGCGGCGGGGACACCGAGGTCGAGATCGCGGCGATGTCGAGGGATCTCGAGGACCGGAGCGCGGTGCTCATCTTCCCCGAGGGTGGGAACTTCTCGGAGCGCCATCGGCGGAAGGGGATCGAGCGCCTGGAGGGGGCCGGCCATGCCGAGCAGGCGGAGTGGGCACGCGGCATGGTCCACATGTCCGCCCCGCGGCCTGGCGGAGCGCTCGCGGCCATCGCCGCCGCACCGCACGCCGACGTCGTGTTCGCTGGCCACGTCGGCTTTCCCGGCTCTCTGGGCGAGGTCTGGCGCCTGCTTCCACACGAGCAGACCGTCGAGGTCCGCCTGTGGATGGCCGAGGCCGCCGAGCTACCAGCCGCGCACGACGAGCGCATCGACTGGCTGTTCGGGTGGTGGCGAACCATCGACGCGTGGGTTGCCGAGCAGCATTCCTCGCCCGACCCGAAGGACGGTGCCTACTCGCGGCGCGACCCTTAACCTGCGGCAAATCCGCGAGTGACCTCCGCTTCACCGATCGGTGAAGCGCTGTTGCAGGGCGACAAGCGCGAGGAAAGGATCGAGAGAGCATGGGCTTACGCGACAAGGTGACGGGCCGGGTCAAGCAGGCCGCAGGCGACCTGACGGGCGACAAGGGCCTCCAGCGCAAGGGCCGGCAGGAGGAGCGCAAGGGCGACGCCCAAGGACGAGTTGGCTCGCGAGGACCGGGAGGCCAACCGCCAGGAGGCCAAGCGCGAGCGCGACAAGGCCGAGACCCGGGCGCAGTCGGCCGCGGCGCGCGAGCGGGCGAAGGCCGAGCCAGACCAGCAGCGAGCGCGGGAGTCGCGCGGCAAAGCCACCCGTAAGGCCCAAGAGGTGCGGGGCCTTAAGCGCAGGACCGGTGAAGGATCGTGGGAGGGCTCGAGGCCCGCTGCCGGCGACGGAGCGTCCACTCGAGAGGAGCTCTACGCCGAAGCTCAGCGGCTCGACATCGAGGGGCGCTCGAGCATGAACAAGGCCGAGCTTGAACGGGCGATCAAACGGACGAAGTGAGCGCGGCGCACCGCTACGCGCATCTTCCCGCCAAGATGGCGCTCTCGCTTTGCGCGAGGAGCACTGCGGCGCGGATCCACGCGAAAGCAATACGCGGTGTGGGGCAAGCCGGACGAGATCAAGGGCAGGCAGCTGCCACGTCCGCCACGTCCGCGAGTATGTGGCTGGTGCCCGCGCAGCAGCCACCTTTGGCCGCCCCGGGCGCCCTCGGGCGGGTTATCGGCGGGGCGGGCGGGAGGAGGCGGAGCCAGACCAAGCCAGCCGGGCTGGCGATTGACCCGAGCTGCTTCTCGAGTCTCGACTCGGGCGACGTGACCCAACCCAGACGGCGGCGCTGCGCTCGCGGCCGCTCGGGACGGCGGTCATCGGGCGTCGCGAGTCGGCGAGAGGGCGTCGTGACCGCCTCGCACGCCGGTCCAGACGGAAAACTCCGCTCACATGCGGGACGTCCTGCGCCGATAGAAGGTGTGATCTAGTCTGTGATCTGATGACCCCAGGCCCCGATATCCCCACCGTCGATTACGAGATCTTCGCCAACCCGCCGCTGAAGGCGATGGTCGGTCAGGTCCGCTTCCCGCCGGTCCTCAAGATTGCCAACCTCAGCTCGCTCGGCGATTTTCAGGACGCCATCCGCGCGGACTGGCCGGAGTTCGCCCAGGAGCAGCAGATCAACTTCGTC
>JACCZP010000089.1 GCA_013695885.1 Thermoleophilaceae bacterium
CCGCACGCGCGGTAGCTTCGCGCAGCGCGACGATCGAGGCTGACCAGAGTGGCGCCGGCATCTGTCGCGGTAAGCGCGATCAGGGCGTCGTACACCGCCCCGCCCACCAGCGCCAGCCGTGACAGACGGCGCACGTGATCGGCGTACGCCGATCCGGAGAGTGCGGCCGGCGGGCGAGCGAGGAACTGCTCGAGGTAATCGACCACCGCCTCCGGCCCGGCTCGGTACGGACCGCCGGGAGCCGTGAGCACCGCGTACGTCTCAGCCAGCGTGTGCGCCACGAGCCTGCCGTCACGCCGTACCGCCGCGAGTCGCCTCGCGGCCCGAGAGTGAAAGGGGTGAGTCGGGACGAACCCGGCGATCAGGACGGAGGTGTCCGGGGAGATCAACGGCGCACGCGCTCGAGCAGAGCACGCACCTCGTCGACGTCACAGCCGGGGAGTCCCGCCCCGGAGTCCGCGACGAGGATTCCGTCGGGGCCCTCGACGAGGTCGACGCGGCGCGCAGGGAGGCTGATGCGGATGGTCCCCCCCTCCTCGACCACCTCGACCACCTCCGTGCCCTTGAGCTCGAGGCGACGGCGGATCTCCTTGGGGATGACGACGCGTCCCGCGGGATCGATGGTCGTTCGCATGGTAGAGACCGTACCATGAGCTGTGGCGAGCTCGACCGAGCCCCCGGTGTGCGCAGCAACCGCCTTAAGCGCTCGCCCCGCGAGCCGCCCCGCGACCTCCCGGCCCTTCGGAGCGTTGGCTCCACACCTCGTCGAGGAAGTCGGCCACCTCGGCGGAGAGGCGCCCGGGGGCAAAGCGGATCTCGAGGAAGGTGCGTGCCCTCACGAGCCGCGCGTTAGGCAGGTCGCGCACCACCGCCTCGGAGTCCGCGAAGGCGTGCAGGGGGTCGAGCGTGTGCGCGATCACGAGGGCCGGCGTGGTGATCGCGCTCCTTGCGCGGCGGCGCGGGACGTCCGTAGAGCAGGCCGTGGAGCACGTCGGCGGAGGCGTCCGGGTCCTGGCTCGCCCAGGTAGAGGAGCGAGTCGCCGAGCGCCCGTGGCACCCCCGGGCACACGCCGGGCCAGCGCTCCGAGCGATCGCAGGACGCGAGCGCCGCCGCGGATGGCGAGCAGCACAGGTGGGAGCACGAACATCGCGGCCACGTAGCCGCCCTCGAGCACCGGCATCTCGAGCACCGGCCTGCGCAGGCGCTCGGGCGCGAGCACCGCAGCCTCGAGCGCCACTGGATGGTGCATCCGCCGAGGTAGCAGGAGACCGGGGAGCAGCACGATCGGGCGGTCCCCGCCCCCGTCTCCTGGCAGGCGAGGCGATGGCCCCGGTGCGCGAAGGAGCCGGTGCGGGAGGCGGGGCCACCGGCGGGGCGAGGGTACCGCCGGTGGGCGTCGTGCGAGCCCCACAGCCCCCGTTATTGCGGCCTCAGTCGGCCCAGGCCGGGGCCACCCCACGCCGCGCGAGGGCCGCGGTCCGTCTACGACCGGTCGCCCCGGTGACCATGAACACGGCCGCGAACATGGTGGCGGCGACCAGCACGATGGTGGGCCCCGACTGGACGTCGAGGTGGTAGCTGAGGTTCATGCCCACGAACCCGCAGACCACGCCGATGGTCGCGGCCATCCAGAGCATGCGGCTGAACGAGTTCGTGAGCATCCGAGCGACGGTCGCCGGGATGACGAGGGCGGCCGCGATGAGCGTCACGCCGAGCACCTGCATGGTCGCCAGGATCGACCCCGCCAGGACGAGCATGAGCAGGGCGTCCATCCGCGCGGTGTTCACGCCGGAGGCATCGGCCACCTCGGGATCGAAGGTGGTGAACAGCAGCGCGCGGTAGCGCAGGAAGATCAGTGTCCCGGCCAGGAGGCTGACCGCCGCAATCGCGACCACATCCTCCGTGCCGACCCCCAGGATGCTGCCGAACAGGGCCGCGTCGAAGTTCGCCCCCGCGCCACCGAAGAACGCGAACAGCGCGAGTCCGAGGGCAAAGGACGCGGTCGTGATGACCCCGATGGCGGCGTCCGATCCGATGACGCGGCGTCGCGTGACCGCGTTGATCATCAGCGCGGAGGCGACTCCCCACGCACCGGCGCCCAGCAGGAAGTTGACGCCCAGGAGCGCGCTGGCGGCAAACCCCCCGAAGATCGCGTGCGAGAGCCCGTGGCCGATGTAGCTCATGCCCTTGAGCACGACGTAGACGCCGATCAGGCCACACAGGCCACCGGCCAGCGTGGCCACGGCCAGCCCGTTGCGGAAGAACTCGAACTCGAAGGGCGCCAGCAATCCGTCGATCACGCGGCGCTCCCCTCCGGCACGCCGGGCAGGTGCTCGTGTCTGTGCTCGAAGGTGTCGACCACGACCGGCATGCCGCCGTGCTCGAGGACCTGCATGCTCGCGCCGTAGGTGCGCTCGAGCACTTCGGGGCTGAGCACCTCGGCGGGAGACCCGGTGGCGATCACGCGGCGGTTCAGGCAGACGAGCCGGGGCAGGTGGGTGGCGATGCCGTTGAGGTCGTGCGTCATGAGCACGATTGCCAGGCCGCGCGCGTTCAGGTCGTCGAGCAGGTGCAGGACCTCGTGACGTAGCCTCACGTCGACACCGGAGGTCGGCTCGTCCATGAGCAGCAGCTCCGGCTCGCCCAGCAGCGCGCGGGCGATGAACACCCGCTGCTGCTGGCCGCCCGAGAGCTCCCGGATGTGGCGCTCGCGCAGCTCCTCGATCCCCAGGCGCGCGAGCACCTCGCTCACGGCGACGCGCTCGACGCGGCTCGCCCAAGGGAGCCGACGGCTGCTGACGCGCGCCATCAGGACGCACTCCTGCACGGTGACCGGGAAGCTCCAGTTGATCGTCTCGATCTGAGGCACGTAGGCCACGCGCAGGCCCGCACGGCGCCTCACGCGGCCGTGGGCCGGTGGCATGCTGCCGGCGATCACGCGCAGCACCGTGGTCTTGCCGGCCCCGGACGGCCCGACGATGCCGACGAACTCGCGCTTGGCCACGGCTACGTCGACGTCGACCAGCACCGCCTCGGACCCGTACCCGCAGGTGACGCCTTCGAGCGCGACGAGCTCCACGCTCGCGCTCACTGCGGGTACTCGGCCGTATCCGGTGCGACGTTGCGCGGCTCGAACGCCTTCAGTGCGGAGGCATCACCGCCCAGTGCCTCGGTCATCGTCACGTAGTCGAAGTGCATGAGCCCCATCCAGGAGTGCTCAGGCGCTCCCGGCTCGCCGGGCAGGTCGTCGTCGCGCAGGACGTCGACGTACTTCACCCCGGTCTCCTTGCCGATCTGCTCGAGCACCGGGCTCGGGAACACCTCGGAGCCGAAGACGGCGGGCACGCGCTGCTCGCGGACCTGGTCGATGAGCGCACCGACCTCCTTCGGCGTGGGATCCTCGAAGTCCGACACCTGGATCGCACCGACCACCTGCCAGTCGTAGTCCCTGGCGAAGTACGCGTAGGCGTCGTGGTAGGTCAGCAGCTTGCGCTTCTCCCTCGGGAGCGTGGCGAACGACGTGCGCATGGCCTGGTCGAAGCGCTTGACCAGGTCCGCGAACTTGTCGTAGTTCGCCGCGAAGTAGCCGGCGTTCTCGGGGTCGCGCTTGGAGAGGTCGTCGCGGATGATCTCTGCGTACTTCACGGCGTACTTCGGGTCGGTCCACAGGTGTGGGTTGGGCTTGCCCTCCGACTTGGGGAACGAGAAGTCGTAGGCGTACTCGCTCTCGGGTATCGAGCGTGTGCCCAGCTCGACGGTCTCCGCGCCGTTCTTCAGGTTCTGCTCGGCCAGCTTCTTGGTGGGCTCCTCGAGCTTGAGGCCGTTCACGTACAGCACGTCGACCTCCGAGAGCAGCTTGGCCGCGCTCGGCTTGGGCTCGAAGGTGTGGGAGTTCGTCCCCTCCGGCACGATGCCCGTGATCTTCACGCGGTCGCCCCCGATGTTCGCGGCGATGCTCGTGATCGGCGCGACCGTCGTGCCCACCGAGAGGCGATCCCCAGCCGGGGCGGGGGAGCTCCCGCCGCCGCCGCATCCCACGCCCAGGGGGGCGAGCGCGGACACGATGGAGAGGACTGCGAGTCCTCGGACGTGATCAGGCATGGTGATGGACCTCCTTTGTTGAGCGGCCGCGTTCCGGGCGGGCGCAGCGCGGGCATCGGCCGACGATCGGGAAATGCGAGAAGCGCGCCTCGAAGCCGGTGAGCTCTCGCACCGCCTCGCGGACGCCGTCCAGCGCCGAGGGCTCCATCTCCTCCACGGCCCCGCAGGATTCGCACGCCAGGTACTCGTGCTCGGTGAAGCCGTCCAGCACGTAGCGGCCCGGGCCGTGGCCGGCGTGGAAGTGACGAACGAGTCCGAGGCCCTCGAGCGTCTCGAGGTTGCGGTACACCGAGGCCAGGTCCGAGGCGGGGAGGCGGCCGTCGAGACCGTGCGCGATCTGCTCGGCCGAGATGGGACGCTTTGCGGCGAGGAGCGCCTCGAGCACCAGGCGCCGGGCCGTGGTCAAGCGCAGGCCGCTGCCACGGACGGCGGCCATCGCTCCGTCGAGGTCACTGACCGCGACAGAGCGGCGGCGTGGCGAGACTGTCATGAGCATCCTCCTCCCTGCCGGGACCCATCGGGTGAGAGCCGCCACCATAGTCGTAGCGCATACTTGTTGCAAGAGCGACTGGGTATCTATTAACGTTGCGGCAGTCCGGGAAACGTACGAGCGGTCGATTCCCATCGGCCCGGCGATGGCTACCGTGAACGTGACCGCGACGTCGACCAAGGAGGCAACGAGCCATGACCCAGGAGCGCGAGCACGACGGCGCGCACACCCACGAGCACGAGCACGACGGGCACACCCACTCGCACCCGCACACCGAGCACGACCACGAGCACACCGAGCACGAGCACGAGCACGAGCATGAGCACGACGGCGAGACGCACTCCCACCCCCACGAGCACGAGAGTGGCCTCGAGGAAGCGCACGAGCACGATCACTGAGCCAGGCTGAGCCTGAGCCGAGCGGCTTCGGCGGCTAGACCCTGGTCCATAGGGTCTAGCCCGGGTCGCCTGGCGCAAAGGCGCTACGGAGCGCCCCGGCGGACGAAAGACGGACCCCCGGCGCGGGGTCCCTGCGGTTAGGATCGCCTCCCAGACCACAACCCTGCCTGGGGAGGCGAGGAATGAATCCAGAGGTCCCCGTGCGCGTCAGCGTCAACGGCGAGGCGTTCGAGCGCCGCGTCGAGCCCCGCCTCCTGCTCGTCCACTTCCTGCGCGAGACCCTCGGCCTGACCGGCACGCACGTGGGCTGCGACTCCTCCAACTGCGGCGCCTGCACCGTCCAGCTCGACGGCGAGGCCGTGAAGAGCTGCACGATCCTCACCGTCCAGGCCGACGGCTCCGAGGTGCGCACCGTCGAGGGCC
>JACCZP010000116.1 GCA_013695885.1 Thermoleophilaceae bacterium
CTGATCGTGGTGGGCGTGGCCCTCGACACGATGAAGCAGCTCGAGGCCCAGCTGATGATGCGCAACTACGAGGGCTTCCTGAAGTGACGCGCACACGGGCGCTCTTCGGCCGCTTCGAGCGTCGCCCAGTGGCGCTCGACGATCTTGCCGATCAGGTCTCGCGTCTTCTCGGCCAAGGGGTCGCCGTCCTCACGGGACCGCCTCCCGTCGTCCTCGGCCTGACGTACGACCTGCTGGTCCGTCGTAGTTCCCTGGTCCTCCTTCACTGCGACCAGTTTGACAAGTCGCTCGACGAGCCTGTCCCGTTGAGGCTGAGCATCTATCCGCGAACGAGGCCGGACACCGCCGCTGCCGATCGGGCGGGTGGCGGCGAAAGGACCTCGCCCGCGAGCGCCAGCTCGTGGGACGAGGTCCGTCAGCCGACAGGACCCGCCCGCAGCAGCGCCCCGGTCCGAGCCATCGGACCTTCGATACCCGGCCGAGCCCCGCTAGCCTTGCGCCGCTGTGAACGAGCTCAACCTCCTGTTCCTCGGCCCACCCGGGGCCGGCAAGGGCACCCAGGCCGGTCGTCTGGTCGAGCAGTTCGACCTTCCCTACTACGCCACCGGCGACATCCTGCGGGCGGCGGTCAAGGAGGAATCGGAGCTCGGGCAGCGCGCCAAGGAGTACATGGACCGCGGCGACCTGGTGCCCGACGAGCTGATCATCGAGGTGATCATGGAGCACGTGGACTCCGGGGAGGCCGAGGACGGGTTCCTGCTCGACGGCTTCCCGCGGACGGTCGGACAGGCCGAGGCCCTCGACTCGGGTCTCGACCGTCTCGGGCGCCGGTTGACAGCCGCGCTAGTGCTCGAGGCGACTGACGACGAGGTGGTCCGGCGCCTGTCCGGCCGCCGGATATGCGAGGAGAACGGGCACCTCTTCCACGTGGAGCTCGACCCTCCGGAGAAGGAGGGGGTGTGCGACCGCGACGGCTCGAAGCTCACCCAGCGCAGCGACGACGAGCCGGACAAGGTCAAGCACCGCCTGGGCGAGTACCACGAGAAGACCGAGCCGCTGGTCGAGCACTACGACGACAAGGGCTTGGTGCACCGCTTCGACGCCGAGCGCTCGGCCGACGACGTGGCCGACCACATCTCGAAGACGCTCCGCACGCTCCGGCTCGAGGACGAGGCCTGATGAGGGCCGCCCCCCGGCCGGGCGCCTGAGCGCGGCCTCGCGCCTCGGAGGCCATCGCGATGGTCGTGGTCAAGACGCCGGAGGAGATCGACCGCATCGGTAGGTCGGGGGCCATCCTCGCGCGCTGCCTCACCCTCCTGCGCTCGAAGGCGCGCGCCGGGGTCACCACCGCCGAGCTCGACGCCGCGGCCGAGCGCTTCATCCGCTCCCAGGGCGCCGAGCCGGCGTTCAAGGGCTACCGTGGCTTCCCCGGATCGATCTGCGCCTCGCCGAACTCGATGGTGGTCCACGGGATCCCCGGCTCCTACCGCCTGCGTCGCGGAGACGTGCTGTCCATCGACGTGGGCGTCATCCACGACGGCTGGGTGGCGGACGCCGCGGTCACGATCCCGATCGGGCGGGTGAGCCCGGTCGCCGAGCGCCTGCTTGCCGCCACCCGCGCCGCTCTGTTCGACGCCCTCGAGCACGCCCGCCCCGGCGGACACCTCGGCGACGTGTCGAGCGCCGTGCAGGCCCGTGTCGAGGCGGATGGCTTCGCGGTCATCCGCTCGCTGGTCGGGCACGGCGTGGGTCGCGACATGCACGAGGACCCTCAGATCCCGAACTACGGGCGGCCGGGCACCGGGCCCGAGCTGGTCGAGGGCATGGTCCTCGCCGTCGAGCCGATGGTCAACGCCGGTGACCACCCGGTCCGCATGGGCTCCGACGGCTGGGCGGTCTACTCCCATGACGGCTCGCTGGCCGCCCACTTCGAGCACACCGTGGCGGTGACCGGGGAGGGTCCACGGATCCTTACGCCCTGGCACCTCGCCGAGGAGCGCCGGGCGGCGTAGCGCCTTCACCCGCGGTGATCGGGGGGATCCGGGGGTGTGCCCCCCGGACAGTGCTATGTTTCTCGGCCGTCTTTGGCGCGGAGCCGTCTCCTGGGCTCGTGCGCCGTTCCCATTCAATCTGGCGAGGTTCGCGGAGCTGTGAAGGTCCGGGCGTCGGTCAAGCCCATGTGCGAGAAGTGCAAGATCGTGCGCCGCAACGGCGCGGTCCTCGTCATCTGTTCGAACCCTCGACACAAGCAAAGGCAGGGTTAGCTCGTAGTGGCACGCATCGCCGGGGTCAACGTCCCCCTCAACAAGCGCGCGGAGATCGGCCTCACCTACATCTACGGGGTGGGAGAGTCGAAGGCGCGCCTTCTTCTCCACGAGACGGGGATCTCTCCCGACACCTACGTTCGTGACCTGACCGACGACGAGGTCATCCGCCTGCGCGAGGCCATCGACGGCGACCTGACCGTCGAGGGCGACCTTCGCCGCGAGCGCTCCCAGAACGTGAAGCGTCTCCAGGAGATCGGCTCCTACCGGGGACTCCGCCACCGTCGCGGCCTGCCGTCCAACGGGCAGCGCACGAAGACCAACGCCCGCACCCGGAAGGGTCCCCGCAAGATGTCGGTGGCCGGCAAGAAGAAGGTCAAGAAGTAGCAGTGGATCGTCGCCGGCTCCCGCGCGGAAAGAGCGTATAGATGGCCCAGCAGCGCCCGGCCCGCGGCCGGGGGCGTCGGCGTACGCGCCGCAACGTCCCCTTCGGAGCGGCTCACATCAAGACCTCCTTCAACAACACGATCGTCTCCTTGACCGACCGCGAGGGCAACGTCATCGCCTGGGAGTCGGCCGGGGGTGCGGGGTTCAAGGGCTCGCGCAAGTCGACGCCCTTCGCCGCGCAGGTCACCGCCGACGCCGCCGCCCGCAAGGGCATGGAGCAGGGCCTCGAGAAGGTCGAGGTCTACGTCCGTGGGCCGGGCTCGGGGCGCGAGACCGCGGTGCGCTCCCTCCAGGCCGCCGGCCTCGAGGTCACGAGCGTCCGCGACGTCACCCCGCAAGCCCACAACGGCGTGCGCCCGCGCAAGCGCAGGAGGGTCTAGGCATGGCCCGCGACCGCGGACCGCAGTGCAAGCAGTGCCGCCGCGAGGGCATCAAGCTCTTCCTCAAGGGCGAGCGCTGCCTGACCGACAAGTGCGGCGTCGAGCGCCGCGCCTACCCGCCGGGCGAGCACGGGCGCATCCGTCAGAAGCAGTCGGAGTACCGCGTCCAGCTTCGCGAGAAGCAGAAGGCCCGCCGCTTCTACGGAGTCCTCGAGCGTCAGTTCCGCGCCTACTACGACCGCGCCAGCCGCCAGCCGGGCGTGACCGGCGAGAACCTGCTCCGCATGCTCGAGGCCCGCTTCGACAACGTCCTCGTCCGGCTCGGGTTCGCGGCCTCGCGCCGCCAGGCGCGGCAGCTGATCCTGCACGGCCACTGGACGGTGGACGGGCGGCGGGTGGACATACCCTCCTACCAGCTCCGTCCGGGCCAGGTCATCACCCTGCGCACGGACACCAAGGTGGTGGACTCGGTCCGGGATTCGACCGACCTGGTCTCCGCCATACCGGCCTGGCTGCAGGCAGATCACGACGGACTGACGGCAAAGGTGCTGCGCCCTCCGGAGCGTACGGAGATCGACACTCCGGTGCAGGAGCAGCTCATCGTCGAGCTGTACTCGAAGTAAGCCTCGCGCCCGCGGGCGCCCCACAGGCGCCCGGGGGTCGAGCACCGACCAGAAGGACTGACATGCTCGAGTTCCAGACTCCTCAGATCTCGACCCAGCGGGTCGACGACAACCGGGGAACCTTCACCATCGAGCCGCTCGACCGCGGCTTCGGCTACACGTTCGGCAACTCGCTCCGGCGGGTGCTGCTCTCCTCCCTGGCCGGAGCAGCCGTCACCAGCGTGCGGATCGAGGGGGTGGCCCACGAGTTCTCGACCATCCCGGGGGTCAAGGAGGACGTCACCGACATCATCCTCAACCTCAAGGACGTGGTCTGCCGCATGCACTCGGAGGCCGCGGAGATCGAGGTCCCGCTCGTGGCCTCGGGCCCGGGCGAGGTGAGTGCCGGCGACATCGACCTGCCCTCGGGAGTCGAGGTGCTGACGCCCGACGTGCACGTGGCCACGCTCGGGCCGAGCACGAAGCTCGAGGTCTATCTCACGATCGCGCGCGGGCGCGGCTACTCGCCGGCCGAGGACAACAAGAGCGAGGACCAGCCGATCGGGGTCATCCCCATCGACTCGATCTTCTCTCCGGTCAAGCGCGTGGCCTACCAGGTGGAGTCGGCGCGCGTCGGCCAGCGGACCGACTACGACAAGTTGACCCTCGACATCGAGACCGACGGCTCGGTCGACCCCCAGGCGGCGCTCCGGGAGGCCGCGGAGATCCTCATCCAGAGCCTCTCGATCTTCACCGACTCGCGCGGCGTGGCCGGTATCGCGAGCACCGACGGCGCCCACGAGCACGTGGCCGCCGCCGGACCGGAGGTGGGAACGGGTCGTCCCTCGAGCGACCTGGACGACCTGCTCATCGAGGAGCTCGACCTGGGTGTGCGCTCGTACAACTGCCTCAAGCGGGCGGGGATCCAGTCGGTCGGCGACCTGCTCCAGAAGTCGGAGTCCGAGCTGAACGCGATTCCGAACTTCGGGCGCAAGTCGATCGAGGAGGTCCAGGAGACCCTCGAGGCCCGAGGGCTCACGCTGCGCGCCGCCTGAGGCGACGCCCGCCGGACACTCCATGCGCCACAACAAGGACAAGCGCAAGCTCTCGCGCAGCGCCTCGCACCGCAAGGCGCTGCTGATGAACCTCTCCCGTGAGGTGATCAACCACGAGCGCATCAAGACCACGCAGGCGAAGGCGAAGGCGGTCAAGCCCGAGGTGGAGAAGCTCATCACGCTCGGCAAGCGGGGGGATCTCCACGCGCGCCGCCAGGCCCTGGCCGCCCTCGGTCAGGACAAGTTCATCGTCTACAAGCTGTTCGAGGAGGTCGCGCCGCGCTACGTCGACCGGCCGGGGGGCTACACGCGGATCCTGAAGCTCGGCCCGCGGCCCTCCGACGCGACGGAGATGGTGTACCTGGAGCTCGTGTAGCGGATCGGGGGGGGCGCCCTCCGGCTGCGCGGCTCCACCGCGCCCGCAGCTCAAACGGCCGAGCGGGGTCTCGGTCGTCGAAAAGGAGACGCCGTGCCACGTCGAGCCCTCAGCCGCGGAGCGGCCCTGATCCTCTCGATCGCCGCGCTCGCGCTCGCGAGCGCGCAGGTGGCCGGCGCCCAGCAGCCGCCGCCGGGCACAGGGCAGCCGCCCGCCGGAAGCCAGCCGCCCGGCAACCAGGGGCCCACCGGGGACAAGCCGTCGACCGGCAATCAGCCCCGACCGCCACCCAGCCGCCCGCGGGCGCCGCGAAGGCCGCTCTCTCGGTCTCGCTCGAGGGCAAGGACGACGACGTCGACGAGGGCGAGCGCTACAGCTACCACGCCGAGATAAGCAACCTGGGCCCGGGCATCGCCCGCAGCGTCGCGGTGATCGTCAGCACCCCCGAGGAATTCGACCTCGACGACACCAACAAGGAGATCGAGTGCGCGACCCACCCCGAGCAGGAGAGCCGCATGGTCTGCCGCTTCGGCGACATGGCCCCGGCGAGGAGGGCCGGCTGAACTTCCGCGGCGAGTACCGCGACCACGGGGCGATGCGCACCCACGTGAGCGTCGAAAGCCTGACCGACGACCCCGTGCTCGGCAACAACCGCGACGACGAGCGGGTGAGCGTGCACGAGAACGAGCGGCCCGAGGCGGTCGACCTCGGCGCCTGCGACGGTGGCCCGGTGCGGCTGATCGGCGGGGACTCGCCGTCCGTCCCGAGCCCGCCCGACTCCACCGGCGATGGGATCGAGGTCTTGAGCGACCTCGAGGTGCGCCTCAACGGGAAGACGATCTTCGAGGACGACGACGGACAGCCCGAGGTCAACGGCCCGCCGTTGTTCTCGCCGCTCGACCCGATCGAGTTCCAGGCGGACAACGGCGACCGCCTCCAGATCATCGCCAACAATGGGATGTTCTCAGGCGCGTTTCTCGATCCGCTGTCGCTCGTCTGCCCGGACGGCAGCGAGCAGGAGCTAACGTCGGGAACCTTCGATCCGGCTCCGCCCGCCGGCTCGACCTTCTTCGACGAGGAGTTCGTGCTCGCGCTCGGAGGGCCGTCCGGCCCGTAGCGTCGCCGGCCCGCGACGCTCCACGGCCTCCGGGTAGCAGGGAATCGCGTAGATGGAGAGGGGCCGGCCGCCAGGCCGGCCCCTCCGCGTGGAGCGGCGAGCGTTTCGGGCGCCGAGGAAGCAGGAAACAGAGCATCGCCTCGCGCGACCTGCATAACGTCGCTCTCGACGTGCCCTTTCCCACGAGCGGCGATTTGCGCATGGTCCGCGTGCATAACACCGCGCACGTCCTCAGCGGAGCTGCGAGTGTGGACTTATGCATGCTCGCGTCGCGTCGCGTCGCGTCGCGGCTCGCCAGCTCGCCGCCGGCCGGCGGCGCGGAGCGACGCTCGGCGCCTCGCCACCCAGCCCAATAGAGTGCCCCGTCGATTGTCCGACGCTGGCCGCGACCCCATCTTCGCCAGCGAGGACGGGCGGTTCGTCCCGACCGAGCTCGCCCGCGGACCGTGGGACGCCGAGTCTCTCCACGGCGGTGCGCCCGCGGCGCTCATCGCTCGCGAGATCGAGCGGGCGGCGGAGGACGAGCTGTTCCTGGCGCGGCTCTCCGTCGAGTTCCTCGGCCCGGTGCCGCTCGCCCCGCTCGCGGTCAACACCGAGGTTCTCCGCCCCGGCCGGCGGATGCAGCTCGTCGGGGCGGCGCTGCGGGCCGGCGACCGCCAACTGTGCCGGGCAACCGCGGTGCGGATGCGCCGGACCGAACAGCCGCTGACGCAGGCCACCGACCGCGAGCCGGCGCCGCCGGGGCCGGACGGCATCGAAACCGACGCCGCGAGCCCCGCCGCCTACGCCCCGACCTTCGCCGACGCCTTCGAGCAGCGCTTCGTGACGGGCGGCTACGCCGAGCCCGGCCCGGCGACGGTCTGGATGCGCCTGCGAGTCCCGCTCGTCGACCACGAGGAGCCCTCGCCGCTGGTGCGCGCCGTCGCCGCCGCGGACTTCGGGAACGGTGTGAGCTCCGCCCTCGACTGGGCCACGCACGTGTTCGTGAACCCCGACCTCACGGTCTACCTCGACCGCCCCGTCGAGGGCGAGTGGGTGTGCCTCGACGCCCGCACCCGGATCGATCCACACGGCACCGGCAACGCCGAGAGCGCGCTCTACGACGCCGCCGGGCGCGTGGGCCGCTCCCTGCAGTCCCTCTACGTGGACCGACGCGACGGGGGTTGAGGCGCTGGACCGCGCTCCGGTGCCCCGAAGCGCGCCCTCAGTCCACCGACTGGCCGTTGGCCGTGAGCGTCACGCCGATGTTCCCGCGCGTGGCGTTCGAGTAGGGGCACACCTGATGGGCGTTCTTCACCAGCTCGACGGCGCGGTCGGAGTCGTCGATCCCCGGCAGCTTGACGTCGAGCGCCACCGCCAGCTCGAATCCGCCATCGTCGGTGGGCATGAGCATCACGCTCGAGTCGATCTCGGTGTCGCCGGTGTCGACCTTCTCCCGTCCGGCCACAACGCCGAGCGCGCTCTCGAAGCACGCCGCGTAGCCGATGGCGAAGAGCTGCTCGGGGTTGGTGCCCTCGCCGCCCTCGCCGCCCAGCTCGCTGGGGGTGGCCAGATCGACCTCCAGGGCGCCGTCGGAGGTGCGCCCGTGCCCCTCCCGAGCGCCCGAGACGTGCGCCTCCGCCGTGTAGAGCACCTTCGCCATGTTCGTCCTCCTCGATAGCTGATGAAGCCCACCGGTCGTCCGCCCGAGGGGCGGCGGTCCAGGCTCGGTCCACGTCAACCCTACGTCGCAGACCTAACATCGACCTTTCGTGGACGTCGAGCGCCTGAAGGCCAACACGCGCGAGGCATGGACCCGCGGGCACTACCCGGCGCTCGCCGAGATCCTCGCGCCCGCCGCCCGGGTGCTTGTGGACGCGTGCGCGATCTCCGCCGGTCAGGAGGTGCTGGACGTAGGGGCGGGAACCGGCAACGTGGCGGTGCTGGCTGCCGAGGAGGGCGCGCTCGTGGTGGCCTCCGACCTCACGCCGCACCTCATCGAGCAGGGTCGCGCCCGGACCGACGCTGACGGTCTCGAGGTCGAGTGGGTGGAGGCCGATGTGGAGGCCCTTCCCTTCGCCGACGACTCGTTCGAGTGCTTGGCCAGCTGCTTCGGGGCGATCTTCGCGCCGAGGCCCGAGGTGGCCGCGGCGGAGATGTTCCGCGTGGTGCGTCCTGGCGGCACGGTGGGGCTCACGAGCTGGGCCCCCGATGGCTACTTCGGGCGGGCGCAGGCGATCGCCGCGCGCTACCAGCCGCCGCCGGAGGGGGTGCCGCGGCCGTTCGAGTGGGGGCGCGAGGAGGTGGTGCGCGAGCGCCTCGGTGACCTCGCAGCTTCGCTCTCCTTCGAGCGGCTGACCCTTCCCTTCGCGTTCGCCTCGGTGGACGGACTGTGGGAGTTCTTCGCGGAGAACGCCGGGCCCTGGGTGGCCACGCGCGAGGAGCTGAGCGACGAGGCCTGGGAGGGGCTTCGGCAGGAGAGCGTCGCGCTGGCCGCGGAATGGAACCGCGCCGAGGACGGCAGCCTGCGCATCGACTCCGAGTACCTGCTCGCGGTCGCCCGCCGGCGCGGGTAGACGCGGCGCCCTCCACGCCAGAGCTGCTGACCGCCCGCCTGCTCATCGAGTACGACGGGGGCGGCTTCTCGGGGTGGGCCGCCCAGCCCGGACGGCGCACGGTCGAGGCCGTACTCGCGGACGCCCTGGAGACCGTTCGTGATGAGCCGGTGGCGCTCACCGTGGCCGGGCGCACGGACGCCGGCGTGCACGCGCGCGGCCAGGTGGCAAGCCATCCCGGTGAGCCCATCGACTCCGGCCGGCT
>JACCZP010000125.1 GCA_013695885.1 Thermoleophilaceae bacterium
GCTCGGGCACCTCCTCGGCTGCGTCCCCGCCGAGCGCGGCGACCGCCTCGTCGAGCATTCCGAGATAGAGGTCGAAGCCCACCGCGGCCACGTGCCCGGACTGGTCCTCTCCCAGCAGGTTGCCGGCGCCGCGGATCTCGAGGTCGCGCATGGCGATCTTGAACCCCGACCCGAGCTCGGTGTAGTCGGAGAGGGTCGAGAGGCGGGCGGCGGCGTCCTCGGAGAGCACCGCCGCGGAGGGGTAGAAGAGGTAGGCGTACGCGCGCTCGCGCGAGCGGCCCACGCGCCCGCGGATCTGGTAGAGCTGGGCAAGGCCCATCAGGTCGGCGCGCTCGACGATCAGCGTGTTCGCGCTCGGCACGTCGAGACCGGCCTCGACGATCGTGGTGCACACCAGCACCTCGGCGCCGCCGCGGAGGAAGCCGAGCATGACCTCCTCGAGCTGGGACTCGGGCATCTGGCCGTGGGCCACGGCCACGCGTGCGCCCGGGCACAGGGCTCGTACCTGCTCGGCCACCTGGTCGATGGTCTCGACCCGGTTGTGCAGCAGGAATGCCTGGCCTCCCCGCACGCGCTCGCGCTCGATCGCCTGGCGCACGAGCTCCTCGTCGTACTCGCCCACGTAGGTCTTCACCGGGCGCCGGCCCTCGGGCGGCGTCTCGATCACCGAGATGTCGCGCAAGCCGGCCAGCGACATCTGGAGCGTGCGCGGGATCGGGGTGGCCGACAGCGAGAGCACGTCCACGCGCAGGCGGATCTGACGCAGCAGCTCCTTCTGCTTGACCCCGAAGCGCTGCTCCTCGTCGATGATGAGCAGGCCGAGGTCCTTGGCGCGGACATCGCGGGAGAGCAGGCGGTGCGTGCCGATGAGGATGTCGATCTTCCCCTCCGTGAACGCGGTCACGGAGTCGCGGTTCTCCTTGGCCGAGCGGAACCTCGACGCCATCTCGATGCGGAACGGGTAGTCACGCAGCCGCTCCGAGAACGTGCCGAAGTGCTGCTGGGCGAGCACGGTGGTCGGGGCGAGGAACATCACCTGCTTGCCGTCGTCGGCGGCCTTGAACGCCGCGCGCAGCGCGACCTCGGTCTTGCCGTAGCCCACGTCGCCGCAGATCAGGCGGTCCATGGGGCGGGCCTCCTCCTGGTCGGCCTTGACCTGCTCGATGGCGTCCTGCTGGTCCGGGGTCTCGCGGTACGGAAAGGCCTGCTCGAACTCGACCAGCCAGTCGGAGTCGGCCGGCATCGCGTACCCGGCCCGGCGCTTTCGCTCGGCGTAGAGGTTGATCAGCTCGCCGGCCAGCGCCTCCGCGGCCTTGCGCGCGCGGAGCTTCATCTGCTCCCACTGCTTGCCGCCGAGCTTCGACAGCGGGGGGTCGGAGGCGTCGGCCCCGACGTAGCGTGACACCTTGTCGAGCTGCTCGGAGGGGACGAACACGCGGTCGCCGCCGCGATACTCGAGCTCGAGGTAGTCGCGCGTGACCCCGCCGACGGTCTTCGTCTCGAACCCGGTGAAGCGGGCGATCCCGTGGTCCTCGTGCACCACGGGGTCGCCGGTACGAAGGTCGGTGAACGAGGCCAGCGGCGCCCCCTGGCCGGCGCGCGGGCCGGGGCGGCGCTCCCCCCGGCTGCGCCGGAGCAGGCGATGGTCGGGCAGCAGCGCGAGCTTGAGACCGGGGGCCACGAAGCCGTCGCGCAGCGTGGCGGCGGCGAAGGTCACGCCGGGCTCGGGGGGCGCAGGCTTGCCGTCGAGGAACGCGGCGCGGACCCGGGCCAGGTTGTAGCTCGCCCGCTCGGCCTCGCCCCGTCGGCCCCACGCGACTACCGTGCGGTACCCCGAGCGCACGAGCTTCTCGAGCTCGGGCTCGGCCTCCTTGAGGTTGCGCGCCGAGGAGTCCGCGCCCTGGGCGCGGAACTCGTGCGGCTGGTCCCCCGAGATGCTCGAGAGCTTGAGCGCCGCCCGGCGGTCGATCGCCTGCTGGAGCTCCTCGGGTGGGAGGTAGAGGTGGTGGGCGTCGCGGTCGTGGAGGGAGGTGGTCACGTCCTCCCAGACGTCGGCCAGCGAGGGCGCGAGCTCCTCCTCGGCGGCCACGCAGGTGAGCGCGCCCTCGGGCAGGAGGTCGAAGATCGAGCAGAAGCGGTCGATGGGGAGGAGCTCGGCCACGTCGGGGCGCTCGGTGTGGTCGTCGGCGTCGGCCCCGGCGGCGTCCGCGGCGGCGATCTCGGCCAGCTCGCGGTGCTCGGGCGCCAGCTCGGCGGCGGGGGCGATCTCCACACGCGCGGTCTCGTCCAGGGAGCGCTGCGTGAACGTCGAGAAGTAGGCCAGGCGCTCGACCTCGACGTCGAAGAGCTCGCAGCGCACGGCGCGATCCTCGGTCGAGGGAAAGATGTCGAGGATGTCGCCGCGCAGCGCGAACTGCCCGCGCTCCTCCACCTGCTCGACGCGGTGGTAGCCGCAGGCCACGAGCTGGTCGGCCACCTCGTCGAGGTCGAGCAGCTCGCCGCGCTCGATGGTGAAGCCGCGCGGGCGCAGCGCGGGGTCGGGCACCTTCTCGGCCAGCGCGGCGGCGGAGGCCACGACCACCGGCGCGAGGTTCGGTTGGGGCTCGGCGAGCAGGGCGTCCAGCGCGGCGATGCGCAGGCCGACGAGGTGGGGCGCCGGCGCGAGGTGGGACTCGTAGCGCACTCCCCGCGCGGGGTAGAGACGCACCGGCCGGGGACTGAGGTAGGCGCGGAGGTCGGCGGCCAGGTCGCGCGCCGCGCGGTCGTCGCCGGCGGCCACGAGCGCGGGACGGTCGGGCTCGGCGTCGATGAGCGCAGCCAGGAGGTACGGCCGCATGCCGGCGGAGACGAACACGCGCTGGGGCTCTTCGTGGACGCGCGCGGCCTCGGCGAGGGCCTCGAAGGCCTCGTCCTCGTGGGCGTAGGTGAGGAGCTGGCGTAGGGACACGGGCGCGCGCGAGGCCCCGCGCGGGACGGCGCGCGGGGTGTGAGGCGATTCTAGGTGCGGGGCTGTCGGGGGCCCGCGAGAGCGGCGCCCTGGCGGCTCGGCGAGGTCGCCTTGACGTGCACAACCCCTGTCACGTAGCGGCTCGCCGGCCGTCCCCGGGGTTATGCAGGTCCGAGGGGGCAGAACCCCTGCCACGCCCTGATCGGGCTGACGTGACCGGGATTATGCAGGTGGGGCGGCCCCCCGGGGTTCGGTTCGCCGTCCAGAAGCCGCCGTTGCGGGCGGGGGGTGGGCGAAGGGTTGGCCGTAGCGCGTGTGGCGCCACCGAGCCGGCTGCCGTCGGGAAGCGCGATGCCCCCGACGCTGCGACGCATCTCGTGAGCACCGCGGGTCACGCGCGCGCCTGCACCTCGACCGCCCGCGCGTCCTCGGACGGCAGCTCCGCGATCTGCTCCACCGGTGACTCCGGAGCCTCACCTCTGGTGAGCTGACGGCGCCGCCCGGACACCCCATCCACCCCTCCCACGATGAGCCCATGTCCGGTCCTGAGCACCCCTATGGGCAGCCCGAAAGCACGCGTGAGCGGCTCGAGCCGTGCGCTGAGACCGGTTCGCGGGCGCCCGGCCGGGATCGGCGAACGCCGATTGAGCCATCCGAGCATCAGCTCGAGCGACAGCTCCGGGCGCTCCAGCGAGAAGGCGTGGCCCGAGTCCGGCACGATGATCAGCTCCGCGTCCGGGATAAGCCCGGCCAAGATCCGGGAGTTGGCGAGCGGAGACATGGAGTCGCGGCCGCCGTGCATCAGAAGCGTGGGAGCCTGCATCTGCGGAAGGCGGGAGACCGTCTCGTGGTAGACGGTGGCGAGCGTCTGCGCGGCGGCCCCCCACGGGGTCACCTGGTAGCGGCCGAAGGGCTCGAGCAGCTCGCGGGTGCGCTCGGGGTTGCGCTCCGGGAACTCCGGCGTGAACAGCGCCGCCGAGATCGGCGGGGGGTCGATGCCCCGCTGGCGCACGAGGTCGCGGGCGATCCGGTACACGAGCGATCCGATCATCTTCGGGCCCGGCGGCGCGGCGCGCGGGCCCCCGGGGCTCGTTCCGGCCAGCACGAGTCCGCGCACCCGGTCGGGATGGCGCAGGGCGAGCTCGAGGGCGATCATCCCGCCGAGCGAGATGCCGAAGACGTGCGCCGAGTCCAGGCCGATCTCGTCGAGCAGGCGGGTGGCGTCGGTGGCCATCTCTGGGATCGACGTGAGCCGCGGCGGGGCGGCCGAGCGCCCCGCCCAGCGGTTGTCGTAGGTGATGCAGTCGAAGTGCTCGGCGTAGAGCGGGAGGACGGTCTCGAACACCGCCGAGCTGAGCATCCAGCCGGTGACGAAGAGCATCGGCTCGCCGCTGCCGGTGCGCTCGTAGTAGAGGCGGGGGCCCCGCCGGGTGTAGGGCATCGAGCCCCGGCTACCCGACGGTCTCCAGCACGTACTCCCCGGGCGCAGGCCCGAGTGGCTCGTGGTCGCCGCCTCCGAGGCGCTTCGGGGCGGGCCGCTCGCGGCCCGAGCGCTCCGCCAGCCAGTCGGTCCAGTCCACCCACCACGAGCCCCGGTGCTCCGCCGATCCCGCGAGCCACTCCTGCGGGTCCTCGGGCAGCCCGGGGTTGTGCTGGTAGCTCGCCTTGGGGTTGTCGGGCGGGTTCACCTGAGAGGCGATGTGGCCGCTGTTCGAGAGAACGAAGCGCGGCTGCGAGCCGAACATGAGCGCCGAGCGGTAGGCGTTCTCCCACGGCACGATGTGGTCGTCGATTCCGGCCACCACGTACAGGTCGCAGTCGACCGTCGAGAGGTCGATGGGCGTCCCCAGGACCTCGACCCCGCCAGGAGTGGCCAGCGCGTTGCGCAGGCCCAGCTCGAGGAAGTCGCGGTGCAGGCCGGCCGGCATATTGGTGTAGTCCGCGTTCCAGACCAGCACGTCGAACGGCGGCGGGTCGTTGCCCAGCAGGTAGTTGTTGACCCAGTAGCCCCAGATCAGGTCGCTCGGGCGCATCCAGGCGAATATCTGGGCCAGGGTACGGCCGTCGAGGTACCCCTTCCGTGCGGTGTCGGCCAGCGCCACGGCCGCGGTCAGCCGCTCGAGGAATGCGCCGGTGGTGCCCATCTGCGTCACGTCGAGGGCGGCCACGGCGAGCGTGGCGCTGGTCACGTGGTCGAGGCGGTCGGTGGCCGCGAGGTGGCCGAGGGCGACCGACGTCACCTGTGCGCCGGCACACAGCGCGAAGACGCTGGTGCGCTCGGTCCCGCATATCGCCTCCATCGCCTCCATCGCCTCGATCACCGCGGAGGCGTAGGTCTCCAGGTTCCAGTCGGACTGCTCGGCGCCGGGGTTGCGCCAGGAGATGACGAAGGTCTGATGACCATTGCCCACCAGGTGCTCGACCAGCGAGCGCTCGGGGCGGAGATCCACGATGTAGAACTTGTTGATCATCGCGCCGACGATGAGCAGGGGAGTCTCCTTCACCCGGTCGGTGGTCGGCGCGTACTGGATGAGCTCGAAGACCTCGGTGCGGTGGACCACCTGCCCCTCCGACAGCGCGAGGTCCTCGCCGAGCTGGAAGCTCGAGGAGTCGACCATGGTCGGAATCCGCGGCGGATGGGCCATGTCGCCGGCGAGCTGACGCGCTCCCTTGACGAAGTTGAGGCCCCCGGTGTCGATGACCGCCTTCAGCACCGACGGGTTGAGCAGGGGGTTGTTGCTCGGCGAGAGCGCCTCGACGAGGTTCTCCACCACGAAGCGGACCCGCTTCTCGGTGCGCCATCCGAGGTCGAGGTCGGCGATCACGCCGTCGATGGACTGCCCGGTGGCGAGATAGGCCTGGCACAGGCGCCGGAAGAGGAAGTTCTGCGTCCACGCCTCGTCCTTGAAGCGGTTGTCCTTGCGGTCGGGGGCGAAGTCCGACAGCCCCAGCAGGATCTTGCCGAGCTCGCCCGCCAGCTCGAGGCCCCGCTCACCCACGACCTGCGGATGGAGCGCGAGCTTCGCCGCGGCCCCGAGCGCAGCGCGACCCGGCAGCAGGCGCGGCCCCGGCCCCTGGGTGGTGCGAAGGAGCTCCTCGACCGACGGCGGCTTGCTCTGCCCGACCATGCCGTCGCCGTTGCCCTGGCCGGCCTGAGCACCGCCCGGTCGGAGGCC
>JACCZP010000135.1 GCA_013695885.1 Thermoleophilaceae bacterium
GCCTCACGCCGCCGCTCCGGACGCGCCTCCTCCGCCGACCACTCGGCGATCTTGATCGACGCGTGGCGCTCGATGGCCTCGAGATCGCGGTGCTGCTTCGGGGTGATGACCGTGATGGCGCGTCCCGAGCGGCCGACCCGGCCGGTGCGCCCGATGCGGTGCACGTAGATCTGGGGCGAGTTCGGCGGGTCGTAGTTGATCACGTGGGTGACCCCGGAGATGTCGAGCCCTCGGGCGGCCACGTCGGTGGCCACGAGCAGGCGCTCGCGCCCGTCCTTGAAGGCGATCATCACGCCGTCGCGCGAGCCCTGGGACATGTCGCCGTGCAGCGCCTTCACTCGCAGTCCCCGGCCGTCCAGGACCCTCGCCAGGCGGTCGACCCCGATCTTCGTGCGCACGAAGACGATGGCCTGCGTCGGCTTCTCCGCCTCGATCACCCGGGCGAGCGCCTCCGGCTTCTCGCGGTCGGCGGCATCGACGAAGAAGTGCTCGACGGTGTCGATGGTCAGCGTCGCGGCGCGCACCTTCACGGTGACCGGGTCGAGCATTCGCGCCTCCGCGAGCTGGCGGATCTCCTGCGGCATCGTGGCCGAGAAGAGCGCGGTCTGGCGCCCGCCGGGAGCGCGGGAGAGGATCGTCTCGACGTCCTCGAGGAACCCGAGATCGAGCATCTCGTCGGCCTCGTCGAGGACCACGAAGCGCACGGAGCTCACCACCAGCTGGTGGCGGCTCATCAGGTCCATCACCCGGCCGACGGTGCCGACCACGACCTGGGCGCCGGCCTTGAGCTGGGCGACCTGGGAGCGGATCGGGGCGCCGCCGAACACGGCCACCACGCCTACGCCGCGGCGCTCGCCGTAGGCGCGGATGGCCTGGGTCACCTGGATGCAGAGCTCGCGGGTGGGGGTGAGGACGAGCGCCTGGACGTCTGGGTCCCGGGGATCCACGTACTCGAGGAGCGGCAGGCCGAAGGCAGCGGTCTTGCCGGTGCCGGTCTGCGCCTGGCCGATCACGTCGCGGCCGGCCAGGAGCTCGGGAATGGCCTGCTCCTGGATGGGCGTCGGGCTGCTGTAGCCCAGATGGGCCACGGCCTCGACCAATGGAGTGGAGAGGCCGAGGTCGGCGAACGTCGGCACGCCCGGAGCCTACTCAGCCGCGCTCACGCCGCGCCGCGCTACGCGGACGGGTCCAGCAGGAGCTTCCCGCTGGTCCCCCGTCCCTGCATCTCCTCGTGGGCGCGGGAGGCCTCGGAGAGCGGGTAGGTCCCGCCGACGACGGGCCGCAGGTCGCCGCTCGCCACCATCTCGAACATCTGCTCGAGCGGCCGGGCGGTCTGCTCCTCGTTGCCGAGGGCGTGGAAGAGGTAGAAGCCGACCACCGCGCGGCTGTGGCCGAGCAGGTCGAAGGAGCTCACCTGGTTGCCCTCGCCGCTGGCCGCCCCGTAGGTGACCAGGCGGCCGAAGGGGGCAAGGGCCTCGAGGCTCTGGTCGAACACCCGGCCGCCCGCCATCTCGAGCACGACGTCGACGTCCTCGCCCCCGTTGGCCTCCTTCAGAGCGCCGGTGAGGTCGTCGGCGCGGGAGTCGACGACGGCGTCGGCACCGAGGTCGGAGGCCAGCCGGCGCTTCTCCTCGGAGCTCGCGGTGGCGATCACCCGACCGGCGCCGAAGCGCTTGGCGAGCTGCACGGCCAGGGAGCCGACGCCTCCGGCCGCGGCGTGCACCACCACGCTCTCGCCCTCCTCGAGGCGCGCGGAGGTCTTGAGGATGTGCCACGCGGTGAGGCCCTGGAGGAGCACCGCCAGCGCCTGCTCGTCGTCGGCGCCGTCGGGGAGGGGCACGCAGGTGGCCGCCGGCCCGACCGCGTACTCGGCGTAGGCGCCGGAGACGAACGCCACCACCCGCTGGCCGGCCTCCAGCCCGTCGGCAGCGCGCTCGACGGTGCCGGCCACCTCGACGCCGGGGGTGAACGGGAGCTTCTGCGGCTCGACGTAGGTGTCCTGCCGAGCCATGGTGTCCGCGTAGTTGATCCCGGCCCGGGAGACCTTGATGAGCACCTGGCCCTCACCCGGCTCGGGCTCGGGGGCGTCCACCATCTTGAGGACGTCGGGGCCGCCGAACTCTTCGACTCGTATCGCGCGCATGCCGGTTTCAGTACCCCCGGGTCCGTCCGGCCGAAACCGGCCCGCGCCGGCCTGGCGGCCGGTCGGTCCCGGACCAGGACGCCTGCCTATACCCTTGCCCGCCTCGTGAGCCTCCTCGTGGTCGGGTCCATCGCCTTCGACGCCGTCACCTCCCCCTTCGGTTCGCGCGACCGCATGCTCGGAGGCTCGGCCGTCCACTTCTCGCTGGCCGCCTCCTTCTTCACCGACGTGCGGGTGGCCGGGCCGGTGGGCGATGACTTCGGGGACGAGGAGCTGGCCGTGCTCCATGAGCGCGGGGTGAACACCGACGACATCGAGCACGTCGAGGGTGGCCAGACCTTCTTCTGGCGCGGACGCTACGAGTACGACCTGAACACCGCGCACACCGAGGACACCCAGCTCGGCGTGTTCGGCGACTTCTCGCCGAAGCTCTCCTCCGCCTCGACCGAGGCCGAGACGGTGTTCCTCGCCAACATCCAGCCGGACCTACAGCGCGAGGTGCGGGGGCTCTGCACCGGAGCCGGCCTGGTCGGCCTCGACTCCATGAACCTGTGGATCGAGACGGCACGCGACTCGCTGGTCAAGACCATCGGTGGCGTGGACCTCGTGTTCATGAACGACGCCGAGATCCGCCAGCTCACCGAGGAGCCGAACCTCGTCGCCGCCGCACGCAAGGTGCTCGACATGGGCCCGCGGGCGATCGTGGCCAAGCAGGGCGAGTACGGCGCGGCGCTCGTCACCGCCGACCGCTTCTTCGCCCTCCCGGCCTATCCGCTCGAGACCGTCCGGGACCCGACCGGCGCCGGTGACTCCTTCGCCGGCGGCTTCCTCGGCCACCTGGCCTCGCAGGGCGACGGCGCGGGCGAGGACGAGGGCGTGCTGCGGCGGGCGATGACCTACGGGTCGGTGCTGGCCTCCTACAACGTCGAGGACTTCGGGACCGAGCGGGTGCGAGCGCTGACCCGCGAGGAGATCGACGGGCGCTTCGAGGAGTTCCTCGACATCACCGCGATCGAGGGCGTGCCGATGCGCTGAGGGAGGGGCGCGTCGCGCTCCGAGAAGGCGCGCACGGAGGGCCCGTTCGCGGTTAAGCTGCTCCGACCGATGGTCTGGGCGTTCATCTTCCTCTTCGTGGCCCTGAAGATCCCCCTCGGCATGCTGCTCTACATCGTGTGGTGGGCCGTGCACGAGGTGCCGGAGGAGGCCGAGGATGAGCGCCGCGACGACGACGGCGGGGGCGGCAGCCACCGGCCCCGTCCGCGGCGGCCGCGTCCCCCACGCCGCGGGCCCCACGGCGACGCGGCTCCGCACTCGCCCCTTCGCGTGCGAGTGCGCTCCCGGCGCACGCGTCCGCCGGCCCGCTCCCACCGCTAGCCGCGGCCGACCAGGCAAGCGCGAGACCAACCTGAATGGCCAACGGCCGGCGCCGCCCGATCGACTCCCCGGGGGACCGCATAGCGAGCGGTGGCTCGGGCGCCGGCTTCGGTGGCGCTTCGCGCACCACCGTGATCGGCGTCGCGGTGGTGGTGATCCTGATCGTGGTCGCCATCGGCGGCTGCTCGACGCTCGCGCGGGTGGACGCCGGGCACGTGGGCGTGGTCCGCAACGGCGGCCCGCTGGACAACAAGGACATCCGCCAGATCCTCCAGCCGGGCAGCGCCGTCACCTACACGGGGGTGTTCTCCGAGGACCCCCACGAGTACCCGGCGGCGAGCGTCCAGCGCTTCTACCAGATCACCTCGGACCAGGGACGGGGCGAGCGCGAGGGCGTCGACGTGGTGCAGGTGCCGACCGCCGACGGGGTATCGGTGGGGCTCGAGGCCACGATCTACTTCAACTTCGTCGGCGAGGCGAATCAGGATCTCCTGAAACGCTTCGACACGAACATCGGCCTGCGCACCTTCCCGGTGGCGAGCACCGGCGAGCGCCTCCACGCCTACGAGGGCGACCAGGGCTTCGCATCCATGCTCGACACCGTCCTGCGGCCGGTGATCGACAACGACCTGCGCCAGGAGATCGGCTCCTTCCGGTGCGCGGAGCTCGTCTCCTCATGCGCGCTCATCCAGCAGGGACAGGAGGCGAGCGAGAGCGGCGAGGCCCGCACCACTCCCGACGGCCGCGCGACCAACGCCAACCTCCAGGCCGTCCAGGAGAAGATCAACCGCTCGCTGGCCGAGGACATTCGCCGCACCTTCGGGGCCGACTACTTCACGAACATCCGCTTCAATCTGAGCCGGGTGACCCTGCCGTCGAACGTGCAGCGGGCCATCGACGAGGCCCAGTCGGCGTTCGCCGAGGTGTCCAAGGCGCGGGCGCGGGTGCGCCAGGCGGAGTTCCAGAACCGCGCGAACCGCCAGCTGGCCCGGACCTACGAGCAGTCGCCGGGCTTGGCTCAGATCGAGGCCATCAAGAACATCCCGCCGGGCTCGGAGGTCATCTTCAACGTCGGCGCGGGAGGCTCCCCGGGGCTGAACGTCGGCCGCGGGCGCTGAGCGCGGGGCACGGGCGGAATCCGGGCCACGCCGGCGAGGTGACTGATGGTGGTGGCGCTCGAGGTGGCCGTCGTCGTCCTCGTCACGATCGCGGTGCTGGCCGTGCTCGAGACGCGCCGGCGCCGACGGCTCGAGGAGGCGCGGTGGACGGTCGAGACCACCTCGCTCGCCGAGGGCGGCTTCGCGGTCGAGCTGCGCTGCCTCGGGCAGCCTCCCCAGCGCACGGCCATGATCCCTCCGGACCTTCCGGCCGAGGAGTTCTCCTCGGCGCTGGCCGACGCCCGCGCGGAGGCCGAGCACGAGGCGGCGGCGCTGAACGCCGGCCGGCCGCGCTCGAGATGATCCGGCCTGGGGTCGTCCACCGGCCGTCGGGTAGATTTCCCGCCCGTGCCCAGCTCCTTCGAGATCGCCGGCGTCCTGCTTGCGGTGTGGGCAGTCGTCGTCTCCTACCTCGGCCTGCGCAGCCCCGACTTCCCGCGCACGCCTCGCGCCGAGAAGATCGTCGCCGCGATCACGATCGTGCTGGTGGCCGGCGCGGTCGCCGCGGGCATCACCTCCTCGTCCTTCGAGTACGAGGAGAAGCAGAAGCAGAAGGCCGCCGCGTCGCGATGATCGACGACGGCCACGCGGTCCACTACACCGCCGTCACCCGGGGCACGCCGGTGCTCTCCTCCGAGGGGATCCAGGTGGGCGAGGTCGAGTCGATCGCGGACAACTACCGCGAGCACATCTTCGACGGCATCGTGATGCGCGATCCGCAGGGTGAGCCCCGCTTTGTCGACGCTCCCGAGGTGGCCCGCACCGCCGAGCGGGCGGTCACGCTCGCCATCACCGCAACCGAGGCCGCGGAGCTGCCTCCGCCGGAGCGCGCGGCGCCCTCCTTCCGGCCCGACGTGCGCGGCGGCCGGGTCTCGCGGCTCCTGCGCGGAGGCTGGCGCAGGAGCTGAAGCGCCTCCTCGTAGACTCGCCGGCCACGAAACCGGCACGGCGCGAGCGAGGGAGACGGCGATGGCTGAGGAACAGACGGAGCGGGACGACGGCGCGGTAGCGCAGGCCGAGGAGTCCCTCTCGGTCACCGACAACCGCACCGGGGAGACCTACGAGCTGGAGATCCACGACGGCACGGTCACGGCCATGGACTTCCGGCAGATGAAGGTCAACGAGGACGACTTCGGCCTCATGACCTACGACCCGGCGTACACCAACACCGCGCACTGCCGGTCGGACATCACCTACATCGACGGCGACGCCGGCATCCTCGAGCACCGCGGCTACACGATCGAGCAGCTCTGCGAGGACTCGAACTACCTCGAGGTCGCCTACCTCCTCATCCACGGCGAGCTGCCCTCGAAGGAGCAGTACGAGAATTGGGCCTTCGACGTCACCCACCACACCTTCGTCCACGAGAACATCAAGAAGTTCATGGAGGGCTTCCGCTACGACGCACACCCCATGGGCATGCTGCTTGCCACCGTCGGCGCGCTGTCGACCTTCTATCCCGAGTCGAAGGCCATCACCGACGACCGCGAGCGCTACATCGCCGCGGTCCGGATGATCGCCAAGATGCCGACGCTGGCGGCGTTCGCCTACCGCCAGTCGCTCGGCCTGCCCTACGTCTATCCGGACAACGACCTCGACTACCCGTCGAACTTCCTCTCGATGCTGTTCAAGATGACCGAGCAGCAGTACGAGCCGGACCCGCGCCTCTCGCGGGCGCTCGACGTGCTGTTCATCCTTCACGCCGACCACGAGCAGAACTGCTCGACCGCAGCGGTGCGGGCGGTGGGCTCCTCGCAGGTCGACCCCTACTCCGCGGTGGCCGCCGGCGTGGCCGCCCTATACGGCCCGCTGCACGGCGGCGCCAACGAGGCCGCGCTCCAGATGCTCGACCGCATCGGGTCTGTGGAGAACATCCCCGACTTCCTCGAGGGCGTGAAGAGCAAGGAGGAGCGCCTCGTGGGGTTCGGCCACCGGGTCTACAAGAACTACGACCCGCGGGCGCGGCTCATCAAGCAGAGCGTCGACGAGGTGTTCGAGGTGACCGGGGTCAACCCGAAGCTGAAGATCGCCCAGGAGCTCGAGAAGCGCGCCCTCGACGACGAGTACTTCACGTCACGGAAGCTCTACCCGAACGTCGACTTCTACTCAGGCCTGATCTACGAGGCGCTGAACCTCCCGCGCGCCATGTTCACGGTGATCTTCGCCATCCCGCGCACGTCGGGGTGGATCGCCCAGTGGCTCGAGATGGTGGACGACGAGGAGCAGAGGATCGCCCGCCCGCGCCAGATCTACACCGGCGAGCGCGAGCGCGACTTCGTGTCGATAGACGACCGCCCGTCAGCCGACCCGCTGTACCCGCCGTCGGAGCCGCTCTCGCCGGAGGTCTCGACCCCCGACGTCTGAGGCGGGAGGCGCCCCGCCGGAGCGGGGCGCCGCAATCCCCCGCCCGCCTCGCTAGCCGACGACCGTGAACGCGCGGAGCGTTCCGCGGACGCGGATGTAGCTCGGCACCCGGACGGACCGGCGGCCCACCCGGACGATCGCCCGTCCGCGGCCGTTGGCCCGGGCCTGGCCGCTGTCCTCGTTGATCGGAACAACTCGGTGAACCGGCGGCCGGAGCGCTTGAAGGCGGCGTAGCCCGTGCCGTTGGGAGCGATGTCGTAGGTCACGAGGCCCGTCGCGTTCACGCCGAGCCGCCCGACCGTGTTCAGCGTCCCCGCGTTCGGCGGGTCCTGACGCGCCAGCACGTCGAGGCCCGAGTTGATGTCGAACAGCTGCGTGGACGGCGCGGCCGCCCGGTTGTTGGTGTACGCCGAGGCGGTCACCGTGGGGGCCCGGCCGAAGTTCGGATCGGCCGGGACCGCGACGGCGGCGGCCCGGTAGGCCAGCGGCGGGTCCGAGAACGTGACCAGCCCGGTCGCGGGGCTGATCCGCGCGTTCTGCTCGCCGTCGCTGGTCAGGCGAATGGCGTCGGCCATGGGATTGAAGTCGAAGCCGAACGACCCACCGAAGAGCGCAGGCGTGAATGGCCCCGCGCCGACCGGCGTGACGCTACCCGTCCGCGAGATCGTGTAGATCCGCGAGGAGATGCCGAGCCCGTAGATCTGGCCGTTGGCCGGGCGACGGTCTATGCCGACGATCGCGTCGCTGTCCGGCAGCCC
>JACCZP010000145.1 GCA_013695885.1 Thermoleophilaceae bacterium
CCGCTCCGCGCCGTCGCCCCCGACCACCTGACCGCCGGAGGCGCTGGCCGGGAGCGGCTCGGGAAGGCTCGGGGCCACCCCGGTCGCGGCGAGGATCGCGAGCGCTCATGGGCTCGACCTGGACACCGTCCCCGGCTCGGGCCCGCGCGGGAGGATCACCAAGCGCGACGTGCTGGCCGCGGTCGAGGGGAGCGGAGCGGCCCCGAGGCAGGCGGTCGACGGCGATCGCCCGGCCGCGGCCCCCCCGGCCGCCGAGACCCCGCTCCGCGGCCCCGCGGCCATGCTCGCCCGCTTCATGGACCAGAGCCGGTCGATCCCCACGGCCACCAGCTTCCGCACGCCCGAGGTGGCCGAGCTCGACGCCCGGCGCGCGCAACTCAAGGCCGCCGGGCGACGACTCTCGTTCACCCACCTGATCGCGTGGGCGATCGTCGAGGCTGCTCGCGAGATGCCGGTCATGGCGAACTCGTTCGCCGAACGCGAGGGCACCCCACACCGCGTGACCCCGGGCGCGGTGTCCCTCGGACTCGCCGTCGACGTCGAGCGCCGTGACGGCACGCGCTCTCTGGTCGTCCCGGTCGTCCATCGGGCGAACGAGCTCGACTTCCCCGCCTTCGTCGCCCGCTACGACGAGCTGGTGGCCGGCGCCCGGGACAACACGCTCGGGCCCGACGCCTACGCCGGCGCCAACATCACCCTGACCAACCCGGGAGGGCTCGGCACCGTGGCGTCGGTGCCGCGGCTCATGCCCGGCCAGGGCACGATCGTGGCCACCGGGTCGATCGCCTACCCGCCCGGCCTCTCCGCGGTGGCGCCCGAGCGCCTGCGCGAGCTCGGCGTGCGCAAGGTCATGACCATGACCTCGACCTACGACCACCGGGTCATCCAGGGTGCGGAATCCGGCGCCTTCCTACGCCGGATCGACCAGCTGCTCCAGGGCGAGGACGGCTTCTACGAGGCGGTCTTCGAGGCGCTCGGCGTCTCCGGGGACGGCGCCCCCGACGTCCAGGCCGTCGCGGCGCCCGCCGTCCCCGCCGCGCCCACCGACGGCAGCGCCCCGATCACCGCCGCCGAGCCCACCCCGGCCGGGGCCGAGCCCTCGGTGGCGGCGGTGCCCGACCCCGGCCTCCTCCAAGCCGTGCAGGCCGCCTCCTCGCTGGTCAAGGCCCACCGCATGCACGGGCACCTGGCCGCCGACCTCGACCCGCTCGGGTCCGACCCTCCCGGCGATCCCGCGCTCGAGCCCGAGACCGTCCACCTCACGCCCGACCTCATGGAGGCCATCCCGGCGTCGATCCTCCGCGTGGCCGTTCCCGGGGAGACGTTCGCCGAGGCGCTGCCCCACCTGCGCCACACCTACTGCGGGTCGATCGCCTACGAGATCGAGCACATCGCCGACCACGAGCAGCGGGTCTGGCTACGGCAGGCCATCGAGTCCGGCCACTACCGCCCCGCGCTCGATCGCGACCACAAGCGCCGGCTGCTCGATCGGCTCTCGGACGTAGAGGCGCTCGAGAGCTACCTGCACAAGGCGTTCCTGGGCAAGAAGCAGTTCTCGATCGAGGGCGTCGACATGCTCGTGCCCATGCTCGACGAGGTGATCGAGATCGCCGCCGCGCGCGGCGCGCGCGAGGTGGTCCTCGGCATGGCCCATCGCGGCCGGTTGAACGTGCTCGCCCACACCGTGCGCCGGCCCTACCAGACGATCCTCGTGGAGTTCGAAGGCGAGCAGAACCTGAAGGCCGACACGGCCATGCCCGAGGGCGGCACCGGCGACGTGAAGTACCACCACGGTGCGGCCGGCACCTACAAGACCCGTGAGGGCACCGGCATCACAGTCACGCTCAGCGCGAATCCCAGCCACCTCGAGTACGTGGACCCGGTCATCGAGGGTCGCGCCCGGGCCGACCAGACCGACCGCAAGGGCCGCGACGCGCGCCACGACCCGAACATCGTCCTCCCGGTGCAGATCCACGGCGACGCGGCGTTCCCCGGCCAGGGCGTGGTGGCCGAGACGCTCAACCTCCAGGCGCTCGACGGCTACTCCACGGGCGGCACCCTGCACGTGATCACCAACAACCAGCTCGGGTTCACGACCGATCCGGAGGAGAGCCGCTCGACGCGCTATGCCTCCGACCTCGCGAAGGGCTTCGACATGCCCATCGTGCACGTGAACGCCGACGACGTGGAGGCCTGCATCGCCGCCGTGCGCCTGTGCATGGCCTTCCGCAAGCGCTTCCGCCGCGACGCGATGATCGACCTCGTCGGCTACCGCCGCTTCGGGCACAACGAGACCGACGAGCCCGCCTACACGCATCCGACCATGTACGAGCGGATCAAGCGCCAACCCACGGTGCGCGCCCGGTTCGCGGAGGCGCTCAGCCGCGAGGACG
>JACCZP010000169.1 GCA_013695885.1 Thermoleophilaceae bacterium
GCGCCGCGCCGTAGATCGCCCCGCCCGGAGCGCCGGTCTCGCGCTCGAGGTCCGCCGGCGTGCGGCGCGCGCGGACGGCGATCCGATCGCGCACGTCGAGGCCGCGGCGGGCCAGGCGGTCGAGCAGGTGCTCCTCGTAGGCGTCGGCGTGGGCGTCCCAGTCGAGACGCTCGCCGTGGACCGGCGCGTTGGCGAGCACGAACCACCCCTCGTCGCCCGGGGGGGCGCGGTCGGGGTCTGTCACCGACGCCGCGGCCACGTACAGGGTGGGGTCGCGCACCGGGCGGCGATGGACGAAGACGTCGTCGAACTCCGCGTCGTAGTCGGGGGGGAAGAGGATCGTGTGGTGGCCGAGGCGGGGCGTCCGTCCGCGGAGGCCGAGCATCAGCGCGAAGCCCGAGAGCGAGCGCTCGGGCTTCACGCGGGCGGTTGCCGGGGCGCCGGGTCGGGCGGTGGCCCCGTCGCCGGACAGGAGTGTCGACTCGAGCGCGGCGTCGACCGTGGAGACCACGGCGTCGCAGTCGAGCGTCTCGCTGTCGGTCTCGACGGCGGCTACGCGCTCGTCCACCGTCGTCACCCGACGGACCGCAGTGCCAAGTCGCAGCTCCCCGCCGGCCGCCCCGAGACGCCGGGTGAGCGCCTCGACGATCGCGTACAGCCCGCCGCGCACGTGCCACGCCCCGAACGCGTGCTCGACGTATCCGGCCACCGCCAGGGCAGCGGGTGCCCGGCGCGGGTCGGCCCCGGCATAGGTGGCGCCGCGCTCGATCACCAGTCGCAGGCGCGGGTCGCGCACCGTGCTCCGCGCCAGGCCGCGCAGCGTGCGCCAGGGCCGTATCCGCAGGAGATCGGCCGGGCTCGGCCGCCGCTCGCCCCGACGCGGGCGCCGCGGAGGCCACGGCGCGGGACCGGAGAGGACCGGCGCCGACGCCCTCCACATACCCGCGCACGCGCCGAGGTGGCGCGCCCAGTCCTCGCCGGCGCCGGGCGAGAAGCGCTCGAGGGCGGCGACCGTCGGCGGCAGATCGGCGCCGAGGGCGACGCTCGAGCCGTCCGCGAAGCGGTACTCGGTGCCGGGCTCGACGCGCAGGAGCTCGAGCTCGTCCTCGAGCGCGGCGCCCGTGTCCGCGAAGAGGTCGGCCAGCACCCAGGGCATGGTCAAGAGCGACGGCCCGGAGTCGAACGTGTATCCGCCCACCTCGACACGGCCGCACTTGCCGCCGGGTGTCGCGGCCTGCTCCAGCACGGTCACGCGGTGCCCGAGCGCGGCCAGCCGAGCCCCCGCGGCGAGGCCGCCCACCCCGGCGCCGAGCACGGCGATCCTCACCGGCGGGCTCGGCGCCGGCGACCGATGAGCGCCGGGACCGCGAAGGCGCCCATCCCGAGGCCTCCGGCCACCGCCACGCGCGGGCGCCGCCAGATCACCGCGTTGGCGAAGGTCTCGCCTACCCACGTCCAGAGGTAGAGAGCGAGGGCGCCGTCACCGTCGAGCGCCGGGTCGTCGTCAGGGTCGATCAGCGGCCAGAGCGCGAACGCCGTCGCCGCGACGCCGGCCCAGCCCGCGAAGTTCGATGCTGGGACGCCCTCGTAGCGCCCCCCGTCCGGCCAGTGCCAGTAGCCCTCGCGGACCATGCGGGGATCGAGGAACAGGTCCCAGGCGGCGAGTGCGCCGGCCGCGAGCGGCACCCGCACTGCGGGGCGGCGGCTCACCAGGCCCGCGGCCACCCAGGCCGGGCGGGCCATCATCGCCCATGCGGCCGCGGCCAGCAGCGGCACGCCGCGCACCTGCGGCCCCAGCTTCTCCGAGTAGGAGTAGTGGCTGAACGGCCGGCCGGTGGCCACCCCGAGCAGCTCGGCGGCGAAGCCCACCGCTCCGGCGCTACCCACGAGCGTGGTCCCCCGGACGCCTCCGCGCGCCTCGACGGCCTCGGCGGTGGAGGCGGCGAGCATCAGGCCGACCACGCAGCGCGTGGCCCTCACTCGCCAGCGCTCGGGGAGGTAGGGGTAGACCACCTGCGCTGCCATCACGCTCACCAGCAGCGCCCGGGACGCGCGACGGCGCCGCCGGGTGGCCGCCCACGTCCTCTCGAGCGGCGCCACTACCCGCGTGCGGGGCGTGTCGCCGGCCCGGAGGCTCCGCGGCCGGGCGCTACCATCGGGCCCCGCCGCCGGTCCCGCGGCGCGCTACGCGCGCGCCCTCGCGGCCCCCCTTCACGCCATGTACGCGATCGTCAAAGTCGGAGGCAAGCAGTACCGGGTCGAGTCCGGAGACTCGCTCGTGGTCGACCGCATGGCCGAGGACGAGGGGTCCAAGGTCCTGCTCGAGCCGCTCATGCTCGCCGACGGCGACGACACCGTCTTCGACGGGGACGACCTCGAGAAGGTCAAGGTCGAGGCGGAGGTCACGGGGCACCTGAGGGGCAAGAAGATCCGCGTGGTCAAGTTCAAGCCCAAGCGGGGCTACAAGCGGACCATGGGACACCGGTCCGAGCTTACGAGGCTCGAGATCGGCGAGATCAAGAAGCTTTCCCGCCGCCCGGCGGGCCGGAGCAAGGAGGACGGGGATGGCTCATAAGAAGGGCCTCGGGTCCAGTCGCAACGGTCGTGACTCGAACGCCCAGCGCCTCGGCGTCAAGGTCTTCGCCGGCCAGGCCGTGACCGGCGGTGAGATCATCGTGCGCCAGCGCGGCACGCGCTTCAAGCCCGGGGATGGGGTCGGGATCGGCAAGGACGACACGATCTACGCCGCCCGCGCCGGGACCGTCGAGTTCAGTCGCGGGCATCGCGGTCGCAAGATCTCGGTCGCGCCGGCCGGCGAGTAGCCGGCCTCCGAGCGCCGGCGCCTTCCGCGGCTGAGGCCCCGCCGCCGTGCTCGCCGACCAGGCACGCATCTTCGTCCGCGCCGGGGCTGGCGGAGACGGCTCGGTCTCCTTCCGTCGCGAGGCCCACGTGCCCCGAGGCGGCCCCGACGGAGGGGACGGGGGGCGCGGGGGAGACGTCGTGCTCGTGTGCGACGCCTCGCGTCGCGACCTGGGCGACTTCCGCCGGCGGACCCACCACCGCGCGGATCGCGGCGGCCACGGCGAGGGATCGGGCCGCCACGGACGCACGCCCGACCCGCTCGAGATCCGCGTGCCGCCCGGCACGACGGCCGAGGACTCAGAGCGGGATGCACGGTGGGACCTCACCGAGCCCGGCCAGCGCGCCGCGGTGGCGCACGGCGGCTCGGGCGGTCGGGGCAACCGGCGTTTCACCACCTCCACCCGCCAGGCTCCCCGCTTCGCCGAGCGTGGCCTGCCCGGCGAGGAGGGATGGATCGAGCTGCGGCTGCGGCTGCTCGCCGACGCCGGCCTGGTGGGCCTTCCCAACGCCGGCAAGTCGTCGCTGCTCGCGCGGCTCACACGCGCGCACCCCAAGGTGGCGGACTACCCGTTCACCACCATCGACCCGGTGCTCGGCACGCTCGACGGCGACGATCGCCAGCTCGTGGTCGCGGACATCCCGGGATTGATCGAGGGCGCGAGCGCGGGCGCCGGCCTCGGCCACGAGTTCCTCGCCCACGTGGAGCGCACGAGGCTCCTGGTCCATGTCCTCGACCTCGCGCCGCTCGACGGATCGGACCCCGAGGAGAACCACGCGACCGTCGAGCGCGAGCTCCGCGAGCACGGGGCCGGGCTCGCGGAGCTTCCACGCATCCTGTGCCTGTCGAAGGCCGATCTCGTGACCGAGGAGCGCGCAGAGGCCGCGGCGGCCGCGTGGCGCGAGCGGGTGGGGGAGGACGCGCTCGAGGTGATTGTCACCTCCGCGGCCACCCGGCGCGGCCTCGACGTGGTGGCCGCTGCGCTGCTCCGCCACGTGCCGGCCGATCCTGCGGAGCCCGCCGCGGCGCCCGACGCACCCGCCGCACCCGCGACCGAGATCCTGCCCGAGCACCGCGTGTACCGCCCGATCGACGAGGACGGCTTCGTGGTGGAGCGCACTCCGGCGGGCGTGTTCCGGGTCACGGGCGCCCGAGTGGAGCGCCTCGTAGGCCGGCACGATCTCGACAACCCGGACGCGCAGCGCTACGTCGAGGAGCGCCTCCGGCGGATGGGGGTGATACGCGCCCTCGAGCGCGAGGGCTTCGAGCCCGGCGACGACGTGGAGATGGCGGGCACGGTGTTCGAGCTCGATCCGGGCTCGGGCGGGCGCTGACCACCTCGCGGCCCCGCCGGGGAGACTGGTCGCCCGTGGGGGGTCGGGGTCAACAACTGCAGTCTGAGCCCGTCATAGGGGCTCGGATTGCGCCTCTTGGGAGAATGGCCGCCTCCGTCCGCTAATACCGTTCCGCCCGTGGCCACGATCGTCGTGAAGCTGGGCTCGAGCATCGTCGCGGACGCGCGCGGCGACGTACGGACCGACGTCGTCGGGCGGGTCTGCGAGGACGCGGCCGCCCTTCACCACGCCGGCGACTCGGTGGTGCTCGTCACCTCCGGCGCGATCGCGCGCGGGATGCGCGAGATGGCGATGCCCGCGCGCCCCCGCACGATCGACGAGCTACAGGCCGCCTCGGCGGTCGGGCAGGGCAAGCTCTACCGCACCTACGACGAGCTTCTCCGCGCCCACCACGTGCCCAGCGCGCAGGTGCTCCTCACGTTCTTCGACATGTCCGCGCGGACGCACTACCTCAACGCTCGCCGGACCCTGCGCAAGCTCGTCGAGTGGCGCGTGGTGCCGGTGA
>JACCZP010000174.1 GCA_013695885.1 Thermoleophilaceae bacterium
AGCTCGAGGCCGCCGGCACGTTCGACGACATGACCCAGATCGGCGGGGGCGGCGACGACCTCGACCGCCAGCTCGCGGAGGTGAGCTCCGGCTCCCAGGTCGACGACGAGCTGGCGAAGATGAAGGCTGAGCTCGGACCCGCGCCCGAGGAGCCCCCTGCTCTCGAGGAGGCCCGTCCGCAGGAAGGCAAGGGACCGGCGTGATCGTCCGCATCTCCGGAGAGGGTCAGTTCGAGCTGCCCGACGAGGATCTCGACCGCCTGAACCAGCTCGACAACGCCGCGGTGGCCGCGGTGGAGGCCGGCGACGAGGGCGGCTTCCGCGAGCACTTCGAGCAGCTGATCGCGCTGGTCATGACCGACGGCGCACCGCTCGCGCTCGACGACCTCGTCGAGTCCACGGTCATCGTGCCCCCGCGCGACATCTCCTTCGAGGAGGCGCGCGACGAGTTCAGCGGGGACGGGCTCATCCCGGACTGAGCGGAGCCCCGGGTGGGTGAGCGTCCGCCGATCAGAGGCGTGGCCGGCTTCGGCGGAGCCGAGCCGGGCGGTAACCGCTACCGCTCTACAGCGGAATCTCCCATAGCGGGAACCACCGCTCGAGCTCCTGCTCGATCGGCAGCTCGCTCGCGACCTGAGCGCGGAGCTGGAGCTCGCGCTCGCTGTCGCGGGACTTCTCGCCGGCGGGCACGAACGGGTAATAGGCGCCGCGCTTGAAGTTGTAGATGAAGTACAGCGGCCGGCCGCGTTCCTCGAAGGCGAAGACCGCGGCCAGCAGCCGGTCGCCGTAGCCGCCGGCCTGGAGCTGGCTCGACACCAGGTTGAGCGCCACCACGAGGTCCTCGAAGTCCGGGTCGTTCAGGACGATCCAGCGGTATCCATACTCGTCGTCGGCGGTGGTGACCGTGGTGCCGGTGTCGTCGGCTGCACCGCGCAGCAGCTCCTCGGTCTCCTCGACGATCGAGCGGAAGTCGGCGGTGGCGATCGGCTGGAAGACGATGCCCGCGCGGTTGCGGTGCACGAGGCCGAGACCCGCCTCGAGCTGCACCTGGGCGGTGGTCATCGCGAACAGGCGCTCGCGGGCCGGCGCGGCGAGCTTGCGCCGGCCGCCGAGGAGGGCGTCCAGGAAGCCCACCCGGCGGCTTAGCGCCCGAGGGCGGCGGCGGGCGCCTGGAGCTGCGCCTCGAGCTGGCCGAGGCGCTCGATGCGCTTCTCCATCGGCGGGTGCGTGGAGAAGATCGTCTGCACCGCGCTCTTCACGCTGGTGGGGACGATGAAGAAGGCGTTCATGTCCCCGGCGGCGCGCAGGTCGCGCTGGGGGACGTTCTCCATGGCGCCGGAGATCTTCAGGAGGGCGGAGGAGAGCGCGCTGGGCCGGCCGGTGACGAGCGCCGCACCGCGGTCGGCCGAGAACTCGCGGTAGCGGGAGAGGGCGAGCATCAGGAAGAACGAGACCACGTAGACGAAGAGCGAGACCAGGAGCACCACGATGATGGCCGGAGAGCCGTCGTCGTCATCGCCGCCCATGCCGCCTCCGAAGAGGAAGCCGAACTGCATGATCATCGCTGCGACCGAGGCGAAGAAAGAGGCCACGGTCATGATCAGCACGTCGCGGTTCTTGACGTGGGCTAGCTCGTGGGCCATGACGGCCTCGAGCTCGTGCGGCTCGAGCGTGCGCATGATCCCGGTGGTGGCGCAGACCACCGCCTTCTTCGGGGAGCGACCCATCGCGAAGGCGTTGGGAACCGGGGTGTCGGCCACCGCCACGCGCGGCTTCGGGAGGTCGGCCTGGATGCACAGCCGATCGATCATCGCGTGGAGCCCGGGCGCCTCCTCGGGAGTGACCTCCTTGGCGCCCATGGCCGCCAGGGCCAGCTTGTCGGAGAGGAAGAGCTGGGCGAGCGCCAGCCCGCCGACGACCACGAGGATGATCACCGCTCCGGCGCCGGCGTAGATCAGTGCGACCACGAAGGCCACGTACAACAGCCCGAGCAGGAACATCGTGAGCAGCATCCGGGCCTGAAGCCCGGTGTCGCGGCCGAAGGCGGATCGAGAGCGTGCCATGACCGGGATTCTAGACGTGGTCGGGTCGGGACCCGCGCGGCCCGGGGCCGGCGATTACGCTCGACAGGGTGTATCCGCAGATCGACCTCGGCCCGGTGGAGCTGAACACCTTTGGACTCTCCCTGGCCTTCGCGTTCCTGTGCTCGGGAGCGCTCGCTGCGCAGCGGTTCAGGGAGCTCGGGCGCCCGGTCGACTGGGTGTACGAGTTCGTGCTCGCCGCCGTGATCGGCGGGGTGGTGGGCGCTCACGTCGACTGGCTGATCCAGAACTGGGAGATCGCCTCGCAGAACCTGCTCGGATCCGTGTTCTCGGGTACCGGGCTCGTGTTCTTCGGCGGCCTGGCCGGGGGCGCGCTGGCCGTCGGGCTGTGGGCGAAACGGCGCGGATACCTCGGGCTCGAGCTGGCCGACGCCGTGGCGCCGGCCGTCGCGATCGGGTACGCGGCGGGGCGGATCGCGTGCCAGCTCTCCGGCGATGGCGACTACGGGGTGCCCTCGACCCTTCCGTGGGCGATGGCCTACCCCGAGGGCGAGGTGCCGACCACGGTGCCCGTCCATCCCACGCCCGTGTACGAGACCGTGGCCATGGGCCTGGTCGTCCTGCTGCTCTGGCGCCTACGCGACCGCCTCGTGCCCGGCACCGGCAACCTGTTCGCTCTCTACCTGGTCCTGGCGGGTGTCGAGCGCTTCCTCGTCGAGCTCATTCGCCGCAACCAGGAAGTGGCCGCCGGCCTCACGCTCGCGCAGCTCATCTCCCTGGCGATCGTCGCGGCCGGGGTGGCGTGGCTCGCGAGAGGGGTCCCGCGGCGGGCCGGGGGCGTGGGGCGCGCGGCGGAGGCGTAGTTGGGGGCCCGGTTACGCCGCGCGGCGCGCCACCGCTCGCGTGATGAAGCGCAGCGACACCTCCTGGAGCTCCGGAT
>JACCZP010000176.1 GCA_013695885.1 Thermoleophilaceae bacterium
GAGATCCCGATCGGGATCGTCTACGACTCGGGCGACTACGAGGGCTCGCTCGACAAGCTGCTCGGGATGATCGACCTCGACGGCTTCCGCTCCGAGCAGGCCGAGCTGCGCGAGAGGGGGATCTACCGCGGCGTCGGGTTCTCCACCTACGTGGAGATCTGCGGGCTCGCGCCCTCGCGCGCGGTGGGCCCGAGCGGCCTCGGCATTCAGGGCGGCTTCTGGGAGTCGGCGATCGTGCGCGTGCATCCCTCCGGATCGGCCACCGTCTACACCGGCGCCTCGCCGCACGGGCAGGGCCACGAGACCGGGTTCGCCCAGATCGTGGCCGACCGCATCGGGATCGACCCGCAGCAGGTGGACATCGTGCACGGCGACACCGGCGCGGGCCCGATGGGGATGGGCACCTACGGCTCGCGCTCGCTGGCCGTCGGCGGCGTATCCGCCGCGCAGGCCGCGGAGAAGGTGGCCGACAAGGCGCGCCGGATCGTCGCCCACCAGCTCGAGGCGGCGCCCGAGGACATCGAGCTGGCGGAGGGCTCCTTCCGCGTCAAGGGCTCTCCGGACCAGGGGATGACCCTGGCCGAGGTGGCCGGCGCCGCCTACGTGCCCGAGAACCTGCCCGACGGGATGGAGCCCGGGCTCGAGGAGACGAACTTCTACGACCCCGAGAACTTCGTGTGGCCCTTCGGCGCCCACGCGTGCTTCGTCGAGGTGGACGTCGAGACCGGCAAGGTCCAGGTCTACCGCTACGTGGCGGTGGACGACTGCGGGCCGGCAATCAACCCGATGATGATCGAGGGGCAGGTGCACGGCGGGATCGCCCACTCGATCGGCCAGGCGCTGTACGAGCAGGTGGTCTACGACGACGACGGACAGCTCGCCACCGGCAACTTCGTCACCTACGCGCTGCCCACCGCGAACGAGATCCCCGAGTTCGAGACCGACCGCACCGAGACCCCCTCGCCCACCAACGAGCTCGGCGTGAAGGGCGTCGGGGAGGCCGGCACGATCGCCGCCACCCCGGCCATCGTGGGGGCGGTGGTGGACGCCCTTCGCCCGCTGGGGATCGACTTCCTGAACATGCCGCTCACCCCGATGCGGGTCTGGCAGTCGATCCAGGAGGCACAGGGGCGCGGCGAGGGGCCCCGCGCCACCGAGCAGGGGCGCGACCTCCCCGCCGAGGCCCGTGACTCGGCGGGCTCGGGACCGACCATTCCGCCGGGCCAGGAGCCCGGTCCGGCACACGGGGGAGGTGCGGCGTGATCCCCGCTCCGTTCGAGTACGTCGCCGTCGACTCCCTCGACGAGGCCATCCGCGAGCTCTCCGAGGGCGGCGAGGACGTCAAGCTCCTCGCCGGCGGGCATTCGCTGGTGCCGCTCATGAAGGAGCGGCTGGCCGCGCCGGCCAGGCTCGTGGACATCCGCCGCGTGCCCGGCCTGCACGGCATCGAGCGCGAGAACGGCTCGTTCCGGATCGGGGCCATGACCCCTCACCGCAAGCTCGAGTTCTCGCCGGAGCTCGGGCTGGTGAGCGAGGCCGCGGGCACGATCGCCGACCCGCAGGTGCGCCACCGGGGGACGATCGGTGGCTCGATCGCCCACGCCGACCCGGCCTCGGACCTCCCGGCGGTGCTGCTGGCGGCGGAGGCGATCATCACCGTGCAGGGACCCGGCGGCCAGCGCGAGATCGCCATCGCCGACGTGGCCGTGGACTACCTCGAGACCTCCCTGGCCGACGACGAGGTGCTCACCGAGATCCGGCTGCCCGCGCTCGAGGGCTACGGCTTCGGCTACGAGAAGTTCAACCGCCGCGCCGAGGACTGGGCGATGGTGGCCGCGTGCGCGCTGGTCAAGGTCAGCGACGGAACCTGCGAGGACGTACGCGTAGGGCTCACGCACATGGCCGGCGTGCCGCTGCGCGCGAGCGCGGTGGAGGGGGCGCTGCGCGGGCAGACACTCGACCGCGAGACCATCGCCGCCGCCGCCGAGCGGGCCGCCGAGGGCACGGACCCGCCAGGCGACCTGAACGCGACGCCGGAGTACAAGAGCCACCTGGCGCGGGTGCTCACGCGGCGCGCGCTCGAGACCGCCGCCGGCCTCACGACCTGAGGCCGCCGCCGCACGGCGTCCAGTCGGACGTCGGAGAGCTCGCCGCGAAGGGCGCCGTCGGAGCCGGGGGGCTCGGCTCGGTCGAGGCCGTGGCCGAGGCCCTCGCCGGTCAGGGCTACCTGGCCGACCGCGCGCTCACCATCGTGGTCTACCTCGCGGCGGCCCTCGAGCAGCCCCTTCTGCTCGAAGGGGAGGCCGGCGTGGGCAAGACCGAGGTGGCCAAGGCTCTGGCCGGCGCTACAGGCGCGCGCCTCATCCGTCTCCAGTGCCACGAGGGGATCGACCTCCACCAGGCCCTCTACGACTGGGACTACCAGCGCCAGCTCCTCGCCATCCGCGCGGCCGAGGCCTCGGCCGTCGAGGCGCCGGACGCCTCCGGGCGGCTGTTCTCGCGCGAGTTCCTCCTTCGGCGTCCGCTGCTCGAGGCCCTCGAGCACCAGGGCCCGGTCGTGCTGCTCATCGACGAGATCGACCGCGCCGACGACGAGTTCGAGGCCTTCCTCCTCGAGCTGCTCTCGGACTTCCAGGTCACGATCCCCGAGCTCGGCACGGTCACCGCGCGCGGCCGGCCGCTGGTGGTACTCACCTCGAACCGCACGCGCGAGCTGCACGATGCGCTGAAGCGCCGCTGTCTCTACCACTGGATCGACTACCCGACCCCCGACCGCGAGGCCGCGATCGTGCGCGCGCGGGTGCCGGGAGTGCCCGAGGAGATCGCCGCGCGGGTGTGCCGCGGCGTGGCCCGGCTGCGCGGTCAGGAGCTCTACAAGGTGCCGGGCGTGGGCGAGACGATCTCCTGGGCTCAGGCGCTGCTGGCGCTCGAGGACGGCGACCTCTCGGACACCCTCGGCGTGGCGCTGAAGGTGCGCGAGGACATCGAGCGTGTCCGAGAGGACCGGGTGCTGGAGGGTGTCTGAGGAGACCGCGCGTCGCAGTGAGTCGCCCGGGCGCGCCGGCCTGCGCCGCCTCGGCGCCGCGGCGTCCGCCCGCGTGGCCCTCCTCGGTGCGTCGCTCCGCGTCGCGGGCGTGCGCGTGGGCGTGGGCGAGGTGATCGCCGCCCACCGGGCGCTCGCCGCCGTCGATCCGAGCTCCCGACGCGACGCCTACCTCGCGCTGCGCGCGGTCCTCTGCTCGCGCCACGGCGACCTGGAGGCCTTCGACGCCGGCTTCGAGGCCGTGTTCGGCGCGCTCGTCCTGCCACCGCCCACCGACCTTCCGGACGCGGCGAGCATGGCGCTTCCGCGGGCCCGCGTCCCCGGGGGCGACCGGCGGCCGCCCGCGCCGGAGGAGGCCTTCGAGCCCGTTGCGGTCCCATCGGCGTGGAGCGAGGAGGAGCTGCTGCACGACAAGGACTTCGCCGCGTACACCGACGCCGAGCGGGCGCTGGCGCGCCGCATCGTGGCCCGCATCGCCGCCCGGGGGCCGCAC
>JACCZP010000207.1 GCA_013695885.1 Thermoleophilaceae bacterium
GCGCTGCCCTGGCGGTCGTGGTGCTCGCGTTCGCGCTCGGCCGCGCCGGTGAGGTGTCGGACGCCCTGTGGCGCGCCCAGGACGCCGCGGCGCTCACCCGCGACCTCGAGGGCGCCGTCGCGGCGGCCGGCGGTGGCGCACGCGTTCGCGCCTGCGGGCGACCCTTCGTTGGGCCGTATCGCGGCCCCCTGCTGGCGTGGCATCTCGACGTGCCCAAGGCGTGGGTGGGCTTCTCCCCCCGAGCGCCCGGAGTCGTCTTCCGCTCGCGACTGGGCTCGGGGGCGCCGCTCGCCCCGCGCGTGCCTTCCGGGGAGCGGTTCGCGGCGGTGGCAGGCCACGGCCGCTGGGAGGTGCTCGCCGCATGCTCGGGCGCGGGCTGAGACGTCCACTGCGACTCGCCAGCCGCGACTCTTGTTAGGGTTACCTAATTCGTGGCCGCCAGCGCGACCAATCAGCGCCCTCGGCGGCGGGCGAAAGGACTTGCCGTGGGCCTCGGCGCCCTCGGGGCGGTGGGTGCCGTGGCCGCGGGGAAGCTCGTCTTCGACTGGCGGGGAGCGGAGGGCTCGGGCCGCGCCCCCGCTCCCTTCGCCCTCGCACCGGTGGCCTCGGGGCTCGAGGCGCCGACCGGAGTCGTGGCGCGCCCCGGAGACCCCGACCGCCTCTACGTCCTCGAGCAGGCGGGGCGGGTTCGGATCGTGGCCGGCGGGCGTGCGCTCGCCGAGCCCTTCCTCGACCTGACCGACCGCGTGAAGACCGGCGGCGAGATGGGTTTCCTCGGCCTGGCCTTCCATCCCGACCACGCCCGCAACGGCCGCCTGTTCGTCCACTACACCGATCGGGGGCGGGACACGCGGGTGGTCGAGTACCGGGTGCGCGGAGATCGGGTGGACCCGGACGGCGGACGCGTCGTCCTGCGCCAGCGCCAGCCCTACGAGAACCACAAGGGCGGACAACTCGCGTTCGGGCCGGACGGGCGCCTCTACCTCGGGCTGGGCGACGGCGGCTCGGCCTTCGACCCCGAGGGGCGCGGGCAGCGCCTGGACACCCTGCTCGGCAAGCTGCTCCGCCGCGACGTGGACCGCTCCGGGTCGCGGTGGGAGATCGCGGCCTTCGGCCTGCGCAACCCGTGGCGGTTCTCCTTCGACCGCGCCGGCGGCGACATCTGGCTGGCCGACGTGGGCCAGGACGCCTACGAGGAGATCGACCTGATCGCTGCGGGCGAGAGGCGCCTCCTGAACTTCGGATGGGGCGTCTACGAGGGGCCGGTCCGCCAGCCGCGCCGCCGGCGGCTCGAGCGCCGGCGCGGGCATCTCACGTGGCCGGTGTTCTCCTACGGCCGCCGCGAGGGCTGCTCGGTCACCGGCGGCTACGTCTACCGCGGGCGGCGGGTGCCGGCCATGCGCGGGCGCTACCTGCTCGGCGACCTGTGCTCGGGCAATCTGTGGTCGCTGCGCGCCCGCGGCGGGGGCGGCCCGCGCGTGCGTAGGGAGCCGGTGCGACTTCCCCTCGTCACCTCCTTCGGCGAGGACGCCCGCGGAGAGCTGTACGCGGTCAGCTTCGACGGGGGCCTGCACGCCGTGGTCCCCACCGGTGAGGGCCGATGAGCCGCTCGCCACGCCTGGCGATGCTCTTCGCCCTCGCGGCGATCGGCGCGCTCGCCGCCCTCGGCTGCGGTGGCGAGCCGGCTCCGGGGCCCGAGGACCCACGAGCGCCGCTCGTGGTCTACTCCGGGCGCGCCGAGAACCTCGTGGGCGAGCTCTTCGAGCGCTTCGAGCGCACGAGCGGGATCCCGGTGGAGGTCCGCTACGGGGACTCCGCCGAGCTGGCGGCCACGCTCGGCGAGGAGGGCGGCCGCGGCCGCGCCGACTTGTTCTTCGCGCAGGATGCCGGCTCGCTCGGGGCGGTGGCGAACCAGGGCCTCATGCGAGAGCTCCCCGAGCCGGTGGTGGCGCCCATCCCGGAGCGCTTCCGCGACCCCGAGCGCCGGTGGGTGGGCACCTCCGGACGCGCCCGGGTGGTGGCCTACGACACGCGCCGCCTGAAGGCCGGGGATCTTCCCCAGAGCATCTTCGACTTCGCGCGGCCCGAGTGGCGCGGGCGGATCGGCTTCGCGCCCACGAACGCGTCGTTCCAGGCGTTCGTCAGCGCGATGCGCCTCGAGGTGGGCGACGAGCGCACGCGCGGGTGGCTCGCGGCCATCGACGCGAACCAGCCCACGCTGCTCGAGAACAACATCCAGACCCTCGAGGCCATCGCGCGCGGTGAGGTGGAGGTGGGCCTCGTGAACCACTACTACCTGTACGAGCTGCGCGCCGAACGGCCGAACCTGCCGGTGGAGAATCACTTCCTGCGCCCCGGGGACCCGGGCTCGTTGGTGAACGTGGCCGGAGTGGGAGAGCTCCGATCGGGCGCGCGTCCGGTCGCGGCGCGGCGCTTCGTGGAGTTCCTGGTGGGAGTCGAGGGCCAGCGCTACTTCGCGACCGACACCGAGGAGTATCCCCTCGTGCGCGGAGTGCGTCCCGACGAGGACCTGCGGCCCCTCGAGGAGATCCAGGGCCCCGACGTCTCCCTCGGGGCGCTTGGGGAGAAGCTCCCGTCCACCGCGCAGATGATCTCGGAGGCTGGGCTGGGGTCGTGAGCGCCGGCGGGCGGCTGCCCCTGTCCCTGGCCGTACCGGCCATCGCGACGGCCGCGCTCGTGACCCTTCCGTTGGCCTACCTCGTCGTGCGTGCCCTCGGGGGCGGCCCGGAGGCGTGGGCGGTGCTCGCCCGCCCCGGCACCGCGGCGGTGCTCGGGCGCACGATCCTGCTCGTGGCCTCGGTGGCCCTTGTGGCTACCGCGGTGGGCGTGGCCATGGCCTTCCTGGTCACGCGCACCGACCTGCCCGGACGGCGGTGGTGGACCGTGGCCGCCGCCCTCCCGCTGGTGGTGCCGAGCTACGTGGCCGCGCTGGCGCTGATCGCCGCGTTCGGCCCCGGCTCCCCGCTTGCCGGGGCGGTCGACTCGCTCCCCGGGGTGGAGGGCGCTCCGGATGTCTTCGGCTACCCGGGCGCCCTGCTCGCACTCACCGCATCGACCTATCCGTATGTCTTCCTGCTCACGGCCGCGGCGCTGCGGCGCGTCGACCCCGCGGTGGAGGAGGCCGCCCGGTCGCTCGGGCGCTCCGCCTTCGACACCTTCCGATCCGTGACCCTGCCTCTCGTGCGTCCGTCGGTGCTGGCCGGCGCTTTGCTCGCCGCTCTGTACACGCTGTCGGACTTCGGCGTGGTCTCGCTCATGCGGCACGACGTGCTGACCCGCGTGATCTTCACGCAGTACCGCACCCTGTTCGACCGTACCCCCGCGGCCGTGCTCGGGCTCGTCCTCGTGGCGCTCACCGTGCTGATCCTCGTGCTCGAGGCGCGGGCGCGCGGAGGCGCGCGGCCGGCGGGTCCGCCGAGCGGGCGCCCGGCGACGATCCATGCCCTCGGTCGGTGGCGCCTGCCGGCGCTCGCCTTCTGTGCCGTGGTGGTGGGCCTCGGCCTCGTGGCCCCGGTGGTCGTCCTGGTCGGGTGGGCGGCCTTCGGCGGCGCGCGGGTGGACGGCGCCGCGCTGCTCGAGCCCGCCGTCACCTCGCTCGGGCTCGGGCTTGGAGCGGCGGTGCTCGCGGTGCTCGCGGCGCTCCCGCTCGCCCTGCTCGCGGTTCGCTCCCCACGGGGGCTGACCCGGGCGCTCGAGCGCGTGGCCTATACGGGCAACGCCCTGCCGGGGGTGGTGGTGGCGCTCGGGCTCGTGTTCTTCGCGGTGCGCTACGCGGTGCCGCTCTACCAGACCGTTCCGCTGCTCGTGTTCGCCTACCTCGTGCGCTTCCTGCCGCAGGCCCTCGGCGGAGCGCACTCCGCACTGCTGTCGGTCGGATCCCGGCTCGAGGAGGCCGCGCGCGGCCTCGGGCGCGGGCCCGCCGGAGCGTTCGCTGCGGTCAGCCTGCCCCTGCTGCTGCCCGGTCTGGCGGCCAGCGCTGCGCTCGTGTTCCTGAGCACCGTGAAGGAGCTCCCCGCCACCCTGCTTCTTCGCCCCACCGGTCTCGACACCCTGGCCACCGAGGTGTGGACCGAGACCTCGACCGCGGCCTACGCGGAGGCCGCGATCCCGGCGCTCGCCCTGATCGTGCTCTGCGCTCCGGTCATCCTCGCCCTGCTCGGGGCCCCGGAGAGACGGCTCGAGCCCGGCCGGCCGGGCGCCGCACCGGCGCGGCGACTGGTCGAGCAGGCGTAGTCTCAGCAGCCGATGAGCCTGACCCTCGAAGCGGTCTCGAGGTCGTTCGGCGGCCACCGCGCGGTGGACGGCGTCTCGCTCGAGGTGAGGCCCGGAGAGCTGTTCGGCGTGCTCGGGCCCTCCGGATGCGGGAAGACCACCCTGCTGCGGCTCATCGCCGGGTTCGAGCGTCCGGACGGTGGCTCGGTGGTGGTGGCCGGGGAGGAGGTGGCCGGGCCGGGGCGGTTCGTGGCCCCGGAGCGCCGGCGGATAGGGATGGTATTCCAGGACTACGCGCTGTTCCCCCACCTGACCGTCGAGCGCAACGTCGCCTTCGGCCTCGGCCGCCGCGCCGACTGCGCCCCCGCCCGCCGGGCGCTCGAGCTCGTCGCCCTCCAGCACAAGGCCGGGTGCCATCCCCACGAGCTCTCCGGGGGCGAGCGCCAGCGGGTGGCCCTGGCCCGGGCGCTGGCGCCCGAGCCCGAGGTCGTGCTCCTCGACGAGCCCTTCTCGAGCCTCGACGCCAGCCTCCGGGCCGAGGTGCGCCGCGAGGTGGAGCTGATCCTTCGCGACGCGGGCGCCACGGCCATCCTCGTGACCCACGACCAGGAGGAGGCGCTGTCGGTGGCCGACCGTCTCGGCGTCATGCGCGAGGGTCGCCTGGTGCAGGTCGGGGCACCGGAGGAGGTGTACGCGCGCCCCGCCGACCGATGGGCGGCCGGCTTCCTCGGTGAGGTGAACGTGCTCTCGGGCATCGCGCGGCGCGGCGGCGTGGACACCGATCTCGGCCGGTTCGACCTGCTCGACCCCGCGACGCTCGGAGGAGTGCGGCTGGCCGTCCGCCCCGAGCAGTTCGAGCTGCGCGCCGACCGCGCACCCAACGCCCGGGTCCTCGAGCGCGAGTTCCGTGGCCACGACGTGCTCTACCGGCTGCGCCACGAGGGGGGACGCACGGTGCTCGTCCAGCTACCGTCGCTCGAGTTGCACGAGGTCGGGGCGCCGGTACACGTGCGGCCTGCACTGTCTGCCCGCGTCGCTCTGGTTGACTAGGCGCCTGCAGCTCCACCCAGGCGACCTAGGAGGTCACCGAACATGCCCGCCCTGACCATGCCCGCCTTCGGTGCATTCTCGTCCGTCGCACCGCTCGTGCTGCGGGTGATCACGGGAGTCATCATGGCCGCGCACGGCTACGGCAAGCTCGTGAGCGGTCCCTCCGGCTTCGCCGAGACGCTCTCCGGACTGGGCGTTCCCGCCGCGGGCTTCATGGCGTGGGCGGTCGTACTCGTCGAGCTGGTGGGCGGGATCGCGCTGGTGCTCGGCGTGGTCACACGCCTGGCCGGGCTCCTGATCACGGTCGACCTCATCGTCGCGATCCTGCTGGTCAAGCTCGACAAGGGCCTCATCGCCTCGATGGACTCGCCCGGAGCGGGGTACGAGCTGGATCTGGCGCTGATCGCCGGAGCCCTGGCGCTCGTGCTCATGGGTCCGGGTCCGGTCTCGCTCGACCGGCTGCTCGGGATCGAGAAGGCCGTATCGGCCCCGGCGGTGACCTAGCGGCGGTCGGCACGGCGCTCGCGCCCGTACCCGTCTGGACAGCGGATGAGCCCTATGGGCTCTCCGCAGACGGCCAAGACCAGACGAGGAGACCGACATATGGGCGCAGTGAGCAAGTACATCCGAGTGAACGTCCCGCCGGACCGGGCGTACGAGCTATGGCGGGACCCGACGGCCTTCCCCGACTTCATGCCCGACGTCGAGACGGTCGAGGATCGGGGCGAGAGCTGGCACTGGAAGGTGTCGGGGCCGCTCGGCAAGAGCGTCGAGTGGGACTCCGAGCTGGCGGAGGACAGGCCGGGCGAGCGTCTGGCCTGGAAGTCGGTCGGCGGGGAGGTGGAGAACTCGGGCGCGGTGCGCTTCGACTCCCGCGACGACGGGGACGCCACCGACCTCGAGTACGCGCTCGAGTACAGCCCGCCCGGAGGCAAGGCCGGAGAGATCGTCGCGAAGATGTTCGACGACCCCGAGGACAAGGTCCAGCGTGCGCTGGAAGCGTTCAAGGAGCTGGCCGAGCGCGACGCCCGCCCACGTGCGGACTCGCGCACCGAGGTGGACGCCGACGAGGCCGCGCCGGCCACCGCCGGCGGCCCGCCGAGCCCGTCTTGACGGGGGCTGGTTGCGGCTCAGGCGCAGGCGTCCCCTCGAAGGCCGTCTAGGCCGAACGAGGGGGCGCCGGAGCCGCGGCCGCCCGGAAGCCGCGGCGCCAGAGCGCCTCGACGGCCTCGCGGTTGGCGCCGCTGCGGAGCTGCTCGCCCACCGTGCGCCGCGCGGTCTCGTAGACCTCGCGGCGCCTGCGGCGACTCATGAGGTTCGCGGGCATGACCTCGAGGTCCTCGGCCGTCGGCTGGACGAGCACCACCTCGGTGCCGGCCGCCCGCAGGCGCTTGGCCTCGCTCCCGAGCGCTCGCCCCGAGGCCGAGCGCCACAGGCCGGCCACCCGGTCGCTGACGCGGGAGCCGCTCGGCGCGAGCGACGAGGTCGGGTTCAGGCAGATCACCAGGTCCAGGCCCTCGCCCTCGAGCACGTCGAGGTTCGAGGGCGACCACAGGCCACCGTCCACGTATCGGTGGCCGCCGATGCGGATCGCCCGGTAGAAGGCGGGGATGGCGCAGGAGGCGGCCACCGCGTCGTCCAGGTCCGCGGCCGGGGCGTCCGGGCGCCCGAAGACGGTGCGCTCGCCGGTCGAGTAGGCGCAGGCGACGATCCACAGCCCGGGGTGGTCGGCCCACCCCGAGGGCACCACTCCGCGGATCAGGCTCTGGAGCTCGTCGAGCGAGAAGACGCCCTCCGGGAGAAGCCCGGCCACGAAGGCCGCCGGGGAATGGTGGTCGCGCTGACGTAGCGCGGAGAGCGCGAGCTTCGGTGACGCCGGTCCGAGGCGCGGGCGCTCGGTGTGAAGGCGCAGCCCCATGCCGCCGGGGTCGCCCTCGCCTGCCTCCGCCGCGGCCATGCGCTCCTCGGTGGCCTCGTCGCCGAACGGCGAGCCGGCCGCCGCCAGGTCCTCCGGCTCGCCGGCGGCGGTGCCCGTCCCCTCTCGCCAGGGCGGGGCGCCGCCGGCGAGCAGGGCGGCCATCACCGATCCGGCCGAGGTGCCCACCAGGCGGTCGGCGCTCCCGGGGTCCCAGCGGGTCGCGGCCTCGAGCGCCTTCAGGGCACCGGCCAGCCAGGCGCCGCCGATGATCCCGCCGGCGCCGAGCACGACCCCCACCTTCATCGGCGTCCCGGGCTCGGTCACGACTTACGCCGTCCTACCCCGGGTCCTCGGGCCACGAGCCGTCGCCGGTGGTCGCGCCGCGCATGACCTTGAGCGAGAGCAGCGCGCATTTGCGCCGGGTGGGGGAGATCCCGATCCCGAGCAGATCCACCACCCACTGCGCGGGGAGCTGGTGCACGTCCTCGACCTCCATCCCGATCAGCTCCTCGGAGGCGATCGACGCCGCGGCCTGGGAGATCGCACACCCCTGCCCGTGGAAGCGCAGGTCGGCGATGCGGCCGTCGGTCACCTGCACGTGCACCCCGAGCTCGTCCCCGCAGAGCGGGTTGTGGTCGTGCCACTCGAGATCGTGTGGGTCGAGCTCCCCGAAGTTGCGGGGGCTCTTGTAGTGGTCGAGGATGTAGTCGCGGTAGAGCTCGTCCATGGCTCCCCGCAAGGCTAGAGCGGGCCAGTCGGAGCCCGGGGCGCCTACCGCGAAGCGCCCACCTCGGCCACGGCCACGCCCCCGGCGTCGCGGATGGCCTTCTCGCCGGCTTCCGGCAGCTCGGCCACGGTGCGGTAGCGCAGCCGCTCGCCGTCGAGGCCGAGGGCGTCGGCGTCGGCGGCGGACAGGCGCTCCACGAGGTCCTTCGAGGCGAGCACCTCGCCATCCGAGGAAGACTGCTCGATCCGGGCGCACTCGTTCATCTCGTCGCCGAGGGCGGTCACCTCGAGCCGCCCGCCGGTCACGACCTGGCCGATGTACAGGGCCCCGCCCCAGTGGACCCCGACGCCCATGACGCACTCCTCCGGCCGAAGCGGGGCGCCGGCCGAGGCCAGCTCGGCGGCGGCTTCGCCCACGGCCTCCGATACGGCCCGGGCGGCGTCGATCGCCGCTCTCGCCGCTCCCGAGTCCGAGCCGAGGTCCTCGCTCAGGAAGAAGGCGGTCACGCCGTCGCCGGCGTGCTTGCCGACGATTCCGCGCCGCGCGGCCACCACTTCGTCGATCGCGGTGGTGATGGCTCGGACCAGCCGGAAGTACGCCGCGCTCGGCAGGCGCCGGGAGAGCACCGCGGAGGCGCGGAGGTCGGCGAACAGCACGGCGGCGGGCCGCGGGGCGGGCTCAAGCAGGCGGGCCATGCGCCCGAACATCGCGGGGTCTCCCCGCGCTACGAGCGAGAGCGTGGCGGCGGGCAGATCGGGGCTGAAGACGAACGAGGTGCCGAGCAGATCGCCGGCCGGCGTGTAGTGCCGGGTGGCCGAGTAGCGGATCGAGGTGGGTGGGAGGTCGCCCTGGAGGAAGTCGAAGTTCGAGACCCACACCGGGGGCGGCGGCGCCGGGACGAGCTCGACCAGGGCCGCGGCCTCGGGGCGTCCGTCGCTCATCGCGAGGATGCCGTCGAGGCCCTCCGGGTGCTCGTAGGCCATGTAGGGGACGTTGACGGCCATGAAGTGCAGCCCGCTCTCCTTGGTCACCGCGGCGTCCCACGTCGGGAGCTGAAGCGCCTCGAACACGTGCAGGCCGATCCCGAGCCGCTCGTCGTCGAACTCCCCGATCAGCGTCCGCAGGCCCTGCGAGATCCATCGCAGCGTCCAGTCGGCGTCCACGAACTCGACGGCCCACCCGGCGCGGTCGAGCTCCCCGACCACCTCGTCGAGCGCCGCACCGGCCTCGATCCGTGCCAGCTCTCGGTCGACCTCTACGCTCATTTCGCCGGAGGCTACGCCGCCTCGGCCGGCGAGGCCGCCACGTCGTTGTCGGAGTCCTCGCGGCGGAAGGGGCCGGGCTTTGGGCGGGGCTTCCCGCCCGGGAAGGCCAGACGCAGGATGGTGCGGTGCACCATGCCGAGCTGCGTGGAGAACGGCCCGGTGTTGTAGGGCAGCCCGTAGCGCTCGCAGATCTCCCGCACCCGCGGGGCGATCTCCCCGTAGCGGGTGCTCGGCATGTCCGGGAAGAGGTGATGCTCCACCTGGAAGCCGAGGTTGCCGCTGATCACGTGGAAGAGCGGGCCGCCGTCGATGTTCGCTGCGCCCACGAGCTGGCGGACGTAGGTGGCGCCCTTGGTCTCGTCGGCCACCTCCTCCTCGCTGAACGTGTACGTCTGGTCCGGGAAGTGCCCGCAGAAGATGATCGAGTGCGACCAGACGTTGCGGACCACGTTGGCCGTGGCGTTGGCCGCCACAGTCAGGGGCGCCGCGGGCCCGCTCAGCAGCGGCCACGTGACGTAGTCCTTGAGGATCTGACGCTTGCCCTTGCTCCAGATTCCCTTCAGGTCCCTCTTGACCTCCGACCACCCCTTCTCGCCCTTGCGGATGGCCGCCTGGTCCATGTCGTGCAGGGCCACTCCCCACTCGAACAGGGCCATGAGGAGGAGGTTGTAGGCCGGCTGGAGCAGGTAGACCGGGTGCCAGGGCTGCTCGGGGTCGATCCGCATGATCTCGTAGCCGAGGTCCTTGTCCTTGCCCCTGATGTTCGTGAAGGTGTGGTGCACGTAGTTGTGCGAGTGCTTCCAGGACTCGGCGGAGGAGGCGGAGTCCCAGTCCCAGGTGGCCGAGTTGATCACCGGGTGGTTCATCCAGTCCCACTGCCCGTGCATCACGTTGTGGCCGATCTCCATGTTCTCAAGGATCTTGGCCAACGAGAGTGCGGCCGTGCCGGCGACCCACGCGGGAGGGAGGAAGGACGGGATGAGGAGCACGCGGCCGAGCAGCGCCAGGCGACGCTGGAGGTCGATGATGCCGTGGATGTAGGCGGCGTCGCGGTCGCCGAGGTCGGCGAAGACCTCATCGTGGAGCTCGTCGAGCTCGCGCGCGATCGCGTCGATCTGCTCCTGGCTCAGGTGGGCGAGGGGGCTCTTGATCTCGGTTACCATGAGGCTGCTTCCTCTCTTAGTGGTCAGAGACTGATCTCGACGGGACCCTCGGGCGCGCTGATGCACGTCCTGATCCTCTCTCCCTGCCGGCCGTAGACCCTGCCGTCGCGGAGGTCTCGGACCTGCCCCGACTCGAGCTCGCCGACGCAGGTGTGGCACACGCCCTCGCGACATCCGAAGGGCAGCGTCAGGCCCGCCTCCTCACCGGCTACGAGGATCGGCTTCTCGCCGTCGGACTCCGCCTCCTGATCCGAGTCGGCGAACCAGATCGTCCCGCCCTCGCCGGCATGGTCGGTGTCGAGCCTCGGCTGGAAGCGCTCGACGTGCAGTAGCGCGCAGTCGCCGTCGCGCTCCCAGCGCTCCTCCATGGCGTCCAAGAGCTCCGAGGGGCCGGACAGGAAGGCCTCGCGCTCGCGCCAGTCGGGACAGAGCTCGTCGAGGTCGTCGGGGCCGAGGCGATCCTCGTCGGCGGTCAGCCGCTCGTGGAGGCTGAAGCCGTCGCGGCGGGCGCGAAGCTCCCGGAGATGGCGGCTGAAGATCACGTCTTCGGCAGTGCGCGCGGAGTGCAGGTGCACGACGTCGTCGAGCGCGGAGCGCCGCTCGAGGCCTCGGAGCATGCTCATGATCGGCGTCACCCCGCTGCCGGCGCTGACGAACAGCCACTTCTCCGCCAGCGGGTCGGGAAGCCTGAAGTGGCCCTCCACGTCGCTCAGGGACACGATCGTGCCGATCCGCGCCCGCCGTACGAGGTAGCTCGACACCACGCCCGACTCCACCAGCTTCGGGGTGATCGAGATGAACCCGTCCTCGCGGTCGGCGTCGGAGGTGATCGAGTAGGCGCGCCAGTGGCGCACCCCGTCGATGTCGAAGCCGATGCGCAGATACTGACCGGGCCGGTGTCCGGGCCACTCGTAGCCGGGCCGGATGGTCACGGTCACGGTGTCGTGGGTCTCACGGTCGATCGACTCGATGCGCCCGCGCAGCTCGCGCGTGGACCACAGCGGGTCGATCAGCTCGAGGTAGTCGTCCGGGAGCAGCGGTGAGGAGAACGCGCGCACGGCCCGGAGGGCCGCGCGCTGGAGGCGCGGGACCTTGGGGCGGGCGCCGGTCTCGCTCACGAGCGCCACGCCACCCGCTGGTCGCGGGCGTCTCCCGGCGCCGTGGGCTCCGCGGCGATCAGCCCGGCCACCGCGGCCGTGGCCTGGGCCTGAAGCTCGTCGAGCACCCGGGCGAGGTCCGGGTCGGCCGCGTCGCGGAAGAGCACGCGCCAGCCCTCGCGGCGCTCCTCCACGAACGAGAGGAACGCGTCGACCCCCGCCCTGAGTCGGACCTCGCCCGGCTCCCCGGTCGCCGCGGCCGAGGCGAGGCGAACGAACAGCTCCTCGCTCTGGGCCTCGAGGAGGGAGGCGTGCAGCTCCTTCTTGGACTCGAAGTGCTCGTAGATGAGGGCCTTCGACACCCCGGCCGCCTGCGCGATGTCGTCGATCGAGCTGCCGTGGTAGCCACGGGCCGCGAACACATCGAGCGCGGCGTCGAGCAGCGCCTCACGCCGCTCCTCGGCGGGCATGCGCCTGCGTCGGGGTGCGCTGGTCGACGGGGTCTCGGTCCTCGCGGTCACCGGCCGTCCACGCTACCCGGCGCGGGGCTACCGGCGCGCACGCAAGCGCTCGCGAAGCGCCTCCACCCGCGCCGCCGACTCCTCGACCCGCCGGCGGAAGGCCGGCGAGCGGCGCGCCTCGCGGGTGAGCGCGCGACGCACGCGGAGGTAGCTGCCCGGTCCGGTCATGAGCACGAGGTCGACCCCCGCCCCGACCGAGCGGACCGCTGCACGCTCGAGCGAGGAGCGATCGAGCACGGCCTGGGCCTCCATGGAGTCGGTCACCACCACGCCGCGGAAGCCGAGGCGATCGCGTAGAAGACCGTCGAGGATGGCCGGGGACTGCGAGGCGATCCGCTTGGGGTCGAGCGCGGGGTAGAGCGCGTGCGAGGCCATGACCAGCGGGGCGCCGGCTTCGATCCCGGCCGCGAAGGGCGCGGTCTCACGCTGCTCGAGCTCTTCCCGGCTCGCCGGGATCGTGACCGGCACATCGTCGGTGTTGGCCCCGGCGGCGCCGAGCCCCGGGAAGTGCTTGAGCGTGGAGGCGACCCGCGCGGACGCGTAGGCGCGCACCGCGGCACGGATCGAGGCGCCCACCGCGTCGGCGTCCCCGGGATAGGTGCGTCCGGAGAGCGCTCCGCCCGGCGCGCCCACGTCGGCCACCGGCGCGAGCACGATGTTGACCCCGGCCGCGCGCACGTCGCGCGCCGAGCGCCGCGCCGAGGCGGCCGCGGCGTCCGGACCGCCGAGGGCGGGCTGCGCCACGGTGGGCGCGGCGAAGGGGAGGGTCCGGGCCTCGCCGCCCTCCTGGTCGGTGGCGATGAGCGCGCGCCCGCGGGCAGCGTCTTGGAGGTCGCGGGTCAGCGCGCGCACCTGGTCCTCGGACGCGACGTTGCGGGCGAAGAGCGCGGCGCCGGATGCACGCCCGGCGCGGAGCGAGTCGCGCACGTAGGCGGGCACCTCGGTGCCCTCGAAGCTCAGCATCAGGAGCTGGCCGATCTGGCGATCGAGCGGCGGCCGGGAGCGGGGTGCATCGCGGGCCATCCGGGGGTCGGACTCGGTCGCGGGCTCGTCTCGCGATCCGAGGACCATTGCGACGATGAGCGACGCGGCGGCCAGCATTGCGAGAACGGCGGCGCGCCTGCGCCGTGCCACTCGCCCGCGCCGCGCCGACCGCCGGTCCATCGTAGGTGCAGGCTAGGCGGTGCCGGTCTCCGCGAGAGCCTCGTCCTCGCGGACCCCATCGTCCTCCGCCACGGTGTGGCAGAAGGCCTCGACCACCGATGGATCGAACTGGGTGCCCGCGCAGCGGCGGAGCTCGGCAAGAGCGTCCTCGACCCCCACCGCGGTTCGGTACGGGCGGCCCCCGACCATCGCGTCGAAGGCGTCGGAGACCGCGAGGATGCGCGCGGCCACGGGGATCTCGTCGCCCTGGAGGCCGTCGGGGTAACCGCGCCCGTCGAGGCGCTCGTGGCTCGAGCGCACGACGCTGGCGACGTCGAAGAGGGCCGGAGAGGCGCCGATGAGTCGCTCACCGATGATCGTATGACGGCGGACCAGCGCCCATTCGGCGTTGGTGAGCGGCGCGGGCTTGTCGAGGATCTCGTCGGGTATGGCGGTCTTGCCGACGTCGTGAAGGGCTCCGGCCAGGCGCACGACCTCGAGCTCGCGGGTGTCGAGTCCGAGCCGCCGAGCCGCCGACTCCGCCTGACGCACGACACGGCTGGAGTGCCCGGCGACGAGCGGCTGACGCTCGCTCAGCACCTTCATCAGGATGTCGGTGCATTCTTGGTCCGACGGCCGTCGCGAGCGCTTCTTCTGGTCGTACATGCGCTGGTCGGCCACCCGCAGGGCGCCTCCCACGCTGCCGGCCTCGCGGGGTAGGAGGGCCGATCCCGCGCACGCCGAGATCGAGAATCCCTCGCCCTCCTCGGTGAGGGCCGCGACCGACTGGGCCTCGATGCCGTGGCTCTGGCGCTCGGTGGCCGGGCAGAGCACGCAGAACTCGTCGCCGCCCATGCGGTAGGCCACCCCACGGCCGGAGACGTCATCGCTCAGGCGACCTCCCAGGCGCATCAGCAGGGCGTCCCCCGCGGGGTGCCCGAACGTGTCGTTGTAGAGCTTGAACCCGTTGAGGTCGAGCACCGTGAGCACCAGCGGCTCCTCGAGCGTGGCTTCCGCCAGCGCCGTCTCGAGGTCCGCCAGCAGACGGCGACGGTTGCCCAGCTCGGTCAGTGAGTCGGTCATCGCGGCCGAGCGAGCTCCGGC
>JACCZP010000379.1 GCA_013695885.1 Thermoleophilaceae bacterium
CCCCCGCAGCAGCGGAGGACGGCACCCCCGTGGCGCCGGACGAGCCCGCCGGGGAAGCGGGCCCCGCCGCCGAGATCCCGGCCGAGGAGGCGCCCCCGGCGGAGGCCCCGGCGGCCGGCGCACCCCAGGCCGAGGACAACGCTTAGGCGCCCTGTCCGTGGAGGACCTTCTCGAGCTTCTCGCCGCCTCGCTCGTGGACGAGCCCGAGAAGGTGTCGGTCGAGGGCTACGACGAGGATGACGGCACGGTCGTCCTCGAACTGCGGGTGGCTCCCGATGACGCGGGCAAGGTCATCGGTCGCGGGGGCCGCACGGTGGCAGCGCTTCGCACGGTGATGCGGGCGTGCGGTACCCGGGACGGCACTCGCGTGCTCGTCGACGTCGTGGAGTGAGCGCGGGCGCCCAGGGGGATGTGATCGGGCGCGTGGGGCGCCCGCACGGTCGCGACGGGTCCTTCTATCTGGACCACTGCGTTCACAGCCCCGCGGAGGGGGCCGTCCTGATCCTCGCCGGCCGCGAGCGCCGCGTGGAACGGCGCGCGGGTGAGGAGCGCCGGCCGATACTGCGTCTGGACGGGGTGTCCGACCGCGAGGCCGCCGCCGCGCTCCGGGGCGAGCCGTTGCACGAGCACGGCCCCGCCCGCCCGCTCGGAGCGGGCGAATGGCTGGTCGAGGATCTGATCGGCTGCCGGGTCGAGGGCCTCGGAGAGGTCCACGCGGTGATCGCTGCGCCCTCGTGCGACCTGCTCGAGGTGGGAGAGGACGGGATGCTCGTACCCCTCGTGGCTGACGCCGTCCGCCGGGTGGACCTCGCGGCGGGGATCGTCGAGGTCGACCGTGCCTTCCTCGGGCTCGAGTCCGGGCCGCCCGGGAGCGCCGAGCGCTGAGGATCGACGTGTTCACGCTGTTCCCGGCGTGGTTCGAGTGGTTCCTCGACCAGCGCCACGTCCGCAACGCGCGGGCCCACGGCACCGAGGTGTCGATCTTCGACCTGCGCCGGTTCACGCCCCTGCGGGCCGGCCGGGTGGACGACACCCCGTACGGCGGAGGGGCGGGCATGGTCATCCGCGTCGACGTCGTCGAGGCGGCGCTGAGGGACGTGTACGGCGAGGACCCACTCGCCCGCTCTACCGGCCGTCGTGTGGTGGCCCTGGCGGCGGGAGGACGGCGCTTCGACGATGCTGCGGCGGCCGAGCTGGCGTCCGAGGAGCATCTCACCCTGCTCTGTGGCCGCTACGAGGGCTTCGACGAGCGCGTCAGCGAGGTCCTCGCCACGGACACCCTCTCCATCGGACCCTACGTCCTGTCCGGCGGAGAGCTCGCGGCGATGGTCGTGTGCGACGCGGTCACGCGCAAGCTTCCGGGGTCGCTCGGGCACGTCGAGAGCGCGCTTGAGGAGTCGTTCTCTCCGGCGCTCGAAGGCGCGCCGGAGTATCCGCACTACACGCGGCCTGCACGGTGGCGAGGCCACGAGGTGCCCGAGATCCTGCTTTCCGGAGACCACGCACGGATCCGCGACTGGCGTCTGGCGCAGAGTCGCGGGCGCCGTGACCGCACGCGTCGCCCGCATCCCGAGTAGTCGTGATCGCGCCCCGGACGGGGCGGCACGGTCGCGGAAGCCGGGAGGGCTCCCGTCGGCGGCCCTCGCGCCCCCGCTACCATGGGCTGCCGCGCCCAGGGCCCCGTCCCGGCACGTTTCCTTTGTCGTGAATGGTGTCATCGAAAGCCTCGAGCGTGCCCAGTTGCGGTCGGTTCCCGACTTCGACGCGGGTGACCGCGTCCGCGTCCACTTCCAGGTCGTGGAAGGCACGCGGCGCCGGACCCAGGTGTTCGAGGGCGTCGTCATCAAGCGTCAGGGAAGCGGTGCGCGTGAGACCTTCACCGTCCGCAAGCAGTCCTTCGGCGTAGGGGTCGAGCGCACGTTCCCGGTGCATTCCCCGAAGATCGAGCAGATCGAGGTGGCCAGCCGAGGGGACGTGCGCCGGGCCAAGCTCTACTACCTGCGTGGTCGGGTCGGCCGGCGGGCTCGTGTCCGCGAGCGCCGGGATGGCGGCCCGGCCTCGACGCGTGCGGCCAGGGCGGCCGCGGCCCGGGACGCGAACGGCTCCTCCCAGGCCGCCGCCGAGCCTCCGAGCACGGCGGAGTCCGAGCCTGCGGCAGGCGAAGAGCAGGCGCCCGATCCTGGGGTGGCCGCCGCGGACGAGAGCGCCTCGCGCCCCGCGTGAAGCGCCCGCCCGCGCCGTGTCGGTAGCGAGCCGCGAGAAAAGCGCCGACTCGAGCTCGCTCGTCGAGCTCGTGGCGATCGTGGCCGTCGCGGTGGCCCTCGCCTTCGTGATACAGGCGTTCCTCATCAAGCCGTTCCGCATCCCGAGCGAGTCGATGGTGCCGACGCTCGCCATCGGCCAGCGCGTGCTGGTGGATCGGGTCTCCGGACACTTCAGCTCCCCCGATCGCGGTGACGTCGTCGTGTTCAAGCCACCGGCCGGGGCCGACGAGCAGCCGAGCAGGTGCGGCGCCGAGGACCGGGCCCCGGACTCGGTCTGCCCGCGTCCGACCCGCACGCGCTCGGACGCCAACTTCATCAAGCGCGTGGTCGGGGCGCCGGGCGACCGGATCAAGGTGCGCGACGGGGACGTGTACATCAACGGAAGGCGCCAGGACGAGCCGTTCGCCCAGGACTGCGAGTGCCCCGAGTACGACAGGGAGGTCACGATTCCGCCCGGGCACTTTTTTATGATGGGCGACAACCGTGGGCAGAGCGCAGATAGCCGTGAGTGGGGGCCAGTCCCAGAGGACTGGATCATCGGGAACGCCTTCTTCACGTACTGGCCCCCCCGGCGCGTCGGACCGCTCTGAGCGGGCGTCCAGGCCACGGAGAGGGCCCCGTGGCCGCCGGCTCTTCGCCTTCGACCGCGCGCTGGGACAGCGCTTCGTGGCGGGCGCGGACGAGGCGGGTCGCGGCTGCCTGGCCGGTCCGCTGGTGGCGGCGGGGGTGCTCTTCGATCTCGATCGACTGACCCTCGGCGACCGCCGCGCTCTCGCGCGGCTCGATGACTCCAAGCAGCACACCGAGGCCTCCCGCGAGGAGCTCTATCCCCTCGTCCTGCGGGCGGCGGCTCGTGCGAAGGTGATCGTTCGGTGTGCGCGAGGGATCGACGCGCGGGGACTGCACCGCACGAATCTCGAGGCACTCCGCAGCGCGCTCGCCGGGGTCGCGTGTGACGGAGCCCTCTGCCTGGTCGATGGGTTCCGGGTCGCCGACTTCGGCCACGAGCAGAGGGCGGTGGTGGGCGGTGACGGGCGCAGCGCGGCCATCGCCGCCGCCTCGGTGATCGCCAAGGTGACCCGCGATCGCTACATGCACCGGGCCGAAGAACGGCATCCGGGCTGGGACTTCGCGGGCAACGTCGGCTATTCGACGCCCGAGCACCGGGCCGCCATCGCCACCCACGGAGTCTCGCCGATCCACCGGCTCTCCTTCGCGTCGATTGCCTACCAGCAGCTCGCCCTCGGGCGGTAGTGGCCCGTTCGGCCGCGGGCAGGCACCGGCGCTCATCGGAACGCGTCCTCGACGTGCTCGATGTCGACCAGGCGTCCCCCGGCGGTGATCGTCACCCCGATGGCGTCGAACCGGATCCCCGCTGTACCCGGGGACTCGCGTTCGGAGAGCCACCGCCGGGCCATGCGTCGAACGCGCCGCCGCTTGTCGGGGCCGATCCCCTCGAGCGCCGGCGGGCCACCTCTCGAGCCGGCGACCCTCGTCTTGACCTCGCAGAAGACGAGCGCCGAGCGGTTCGCGGCCACGAGGTCGAGCTCGCCCTCCCGCGTGCGGAAGTTGCGCTCGAGGATGCGATAGCCGCCGGCTCGCATGAGCGTCTCGGCATGACGCTCGCCTGCGGCCCCGATGGCCCTACGGGGGTCGTCGAACACGAAGCGCACGCTACGGGGCGAACGCCGACGCGAGGGTCACGAGCGTGACGTAACCGACTCGGTTGCGCAACGGTCTCGTGACACGCGTCCGGGTCGGCGCCCGGTGACCGCAGGGCACCGGACCGGCCGCGGAGTGCGACGCGCGGTCTTGTAACCCACCCGTGCGTTCTTCGTCGCTCTCCGCACCCACACGGAAGGCCGCGAGCCGTAGCTTCCGACCTCGTGTTCGCGAGCGTCGCCACCTTCGCCCTCGAGGGCGTGGACAGTCACGAGGTCACGGTCGAGGTCGACCTGCGGCGCGGTCTGCCGGCCTTCACCGTGGTCGGCCTCCCCGACGCATCCGTGCGCGAGGCCCGCGAGCGGGTCCGCGCTGCGCTGCTCAACTCCGGGTGCGAGTTCCCGCTCAAGCGGGTGACCGCGAATCTCGCGCCTGCGCACATCCGCAAGGCCGGCCCGTCGTTCGATCTCGCGCTCGCCCTCGGGGTCCTCGCCGCCAGCCAGCAGGTTCCGCGAGAGGAGCTGAGCCGCTACGCGGTGTGCGGCGAGCTCTCGCTCGGGGGTGCGCTGCGTCCAGTGCTGGGAAGCCTGGCGATGGCCCTCGGCGCTCGTCGCGCGGGGTACGCGAGGCTCGTGGTCGCCGTCGAGGACGCCGGGGAGGCGGCTCTGGTCGATGGCCTCGAGGTGCTCGGCGTGCCCAGCCTCGACCGGCTCGTCGACCTGCTCTGCGGACGCTGGCGTCCGAGCGCGGATGGTCCGGACCGACCGCGGGCATCGAGGGAGGAGCCGGAGCCGGACCTCGCCGACGTCCGAGGCCAGCTCGATGCGCGTCGTGCGCTCGAGATCGCCGCCGCCGGCGGGCACAACCTCCTCATGACCGGCGCGCCGGGAGTGGGCAAGACGATGCTCGCCCGCCGTCTGCCCGGCGTCCTCCCGCCGCCGAGCTTCGACGAGGCGGTCGAGATCACGCGTGTCCGAAGCGTCGCGGGGCTGAGTCCGGGCGGGCTCGCGGAGCGCCGTCCCTTTCGAGCACCTCACCACACGATCTCGCCCTCGGGTCTCATCGGTGGCGGGGCGACGCCCCGTCCCGGTGAGATCTCCCTTGCCCACCACGGCGTCCTGTTCCTCGACGAGCTCGCCGAGTTCTCCCGGCCGTCGCTCGAAGCGCTCCGGGCGCCGCTCGAGGCCGGACAGGTCGAGATCATGCGCGGGCAGCGGACCATCTCCTTCCCCGCGGACGTGATGCTCGTCGGGGCGTGCAACGACTGTCCCTGCGGGCGCCTGGCGCCGCACTGCCGATGCACGGACTCAGACCGAGCTCGCTACGCCCGGCGTCTCAGCGCCCCGCTCCTCGACCGCATCGACATCCTCTGCGAGCTGGACGCTCCGGAGTTCTCGACGCCGACGGCGTACGGCGCCGTGACCAGCCCACCCGGTGAGGCCTCGGAGCCCGTCCGCGCACGGGTGAGGGAGGCGCGCGAGCGTCAAGGACGCCGCCTCGAGGGCACCGGAGCGGGCTGCAACGCGGCCATGGACGCCCGGCTCAGCCGGACCCACCTCCGCCTTAGCCCCGGGGCGCGATCGGTGCTCTCACAGGCGCAGGCCGCCGGGGGCCTGAACGGGCGCGGTCACGACCGCGTGCTGCGTCTCGCACGCACGATCGCGGATCTCGGCGCATCCTCTCGAGTCGAGGGCGAGCACGTCGACGAGGCCTTCGGGTATCGATTGGGCTCATCGGCTCGGGCGGCGGCATGACCGATTCGTGTGCGACCTGCCTGCGACGGAGCCATCTGCTCGGCCACCTCGCTCCGAGGATCGCCGACCTTCTGGCTAGGAAGCACAGACGAGTGGTGCCCGGGATGCTCGGTCTCGACGACGAAGAGCTCATCGCGGCGGTCGCGGGAGCCCACGCGGGCGAAGCACATCGGTTCCTGGAGACCTTCGATGCCAGCGTCGCGCGTCGCGAGCTCGAGCGCATGGGCGTTCACGCGGCATGCGCTCACGGGTCTGCGTATCCCGTGCGGCTGCGAGACCTCCGCGATCCACCCGCGACGCTCTTCTGGGTCGGGTCTGACGAGCGACTGGCGTCCCTCACACGGGAGCCTGCCGTGGCGGTGGTCGGCGCGCGGCGCGCCTCGCAGTACGGGCTCGAGGTCGGATACTCGCTGGGCCGAGGTCTCGGAGCCTCGGGCATCACGGTGGTCAGCGGCATGGCCCTCGGCGTGGATGCCGCCGCCCACCGGGGCGTGCTGGACGCGGGCGGGCCGGCGCTCGCGGTGCTCGCCTGCGGTCCGGAGCTCGCCTACCCGCGGGTCAACCGTGGGCTCCACGGTCGGCTGGTCGGGACGGGGGCCGTGGTATCCGAGCACCCGCCGGGCCAGCGTGCCCTGAGGTGGAGCTTTCCCGCTCGCAACCGCATCATGGCCGCGCTCGTAGAATTGGTGGTGGTGGTCGAGGCCGCCGAGCATTCGGGCTCGTTGATCACGGCCGACCTCGCGAGCGAGCTCGGGCGGAGCGTGGCCGCGGTGCCCGGGCGCATCACTCATCGCGGTACCGCGGGAAGCAATCGTCTGCTCAGGGAGGGCGCGATGCTGACGCGTGGCACGGAGGATGTGCTCGACGAGCTGTTCGGTCCCGGCGCGAGAGCGGGTCCGGATACGCCCGACCCAGCGCTCGAAACGCTCGGTTCCAGCGAGCGGAGCGTGCTCGAGCAGGTGGAGGCCGGGCGCGGGGGGCCCGACGCGCTCGGCCTCGAGCTGCGGCTCTCGGCGGCGGCCGTCCGTGCCGCCCTCGGCCGGCTCGAGGCGGTGGGCCTCGTGGTCCGCGGGGCGCTGGGAGCGTACGAGCGGACGGCTCGATGACGCGCACGTTGTCCCCGTCGTCGTGCGACTCGCCCTGAGCTGGCCGCCAGTCTCCGCGAGCCGCCCGCCGGTCTCCCCCGATCCGGCGATACATCCCTGGCGCGACTCGCGCTCGTATGCTCGGCCTGACGCGCCCACCCGCGCTCTCCGCCGCCGGCTCTGGGCGCCTCTGCCGCATGACAGACCCGCTCGACATCACACCTCCGCGCGTCCTCTCGATCGCAGGGTCGGACTCCGGCGGCGGAGCCGGGATACAGGCCGACCTGAAGGCGATCGCGCGGTGCGGGGGTCACGGGATGACGGCGCTGACGGCGGTCACCGCGCAGAACACGGTCGGCGTGCGCTCCGTGTTCGCGCTGCCCGCCGAGACGGTGCTCGATCAGGTCCGGGCGGTCGTCGAGGACATCGGGGTCGACGCGGTCAAGATCGGCATGCTGGGCAGTGCCGAGACCATCGCGGCGGTCGGCCGAGCACTCGACCTGACCGCCGGGGCGCC
>JACCZP010000243.1 GCA_013695885.1 Thermoleophilaceae bacterium
CCGGCAGCCGCCTGGGCGCCCTCGACGGCGGGGTGATCGCCACCGAGGCCGGCGAGCGCCTCGAGCGCCGGCTGGCCAAGATCCACGCCCAGGTCTCCGACCTCATCGCCGAGCACCGTCCCACCGCGCTCGCGGTGGAGGACATCTTCTTCGGGCAGAACGCGCGCACCGCGTTCGCGGTCGGCCAGGCGCGCGGGGCGGTGCTGCTCTCCGCCGGCGCCGCCGGCGTGCCGTGCTTCTCCTACACCCCGCAGGCGATCAAGCAGGCGGTGTGCGGATCGGGACGGGCCGAGAAGGGCCAGGTGCAGCGCATGGTCGGGTCGCTGCTGGCCCTCGCCGCGCCGCCCGAGGAGGACCACGCGGCGGACGCTCTCGCCGTGGCCATCTGCCACGCGAACCGCTCCGCCCACCGCTCGGCACTCCGAAAGGCGCTCGCGTGATCGCCTCGGTGCGCGGGACGGTGCTCGTCCGGCGCCCGGACGCGGTGGTCGTGGAGTGCGCCGGGGTGGGCTACCGCCTCGCCGTCTCGGCCCAGACTCTGCGCGGCGTGCCGCGGGTCGGCGAGCAGATCCTGCTCCACACCCACCTCATCGCCCGCGACGACGGCATGCTGCTCTTCGGCTTCGCCTCCGAGCGCGAGCGCGAGCTCTTCCTCCTGCTCACCGGGGTGCAAAGCGTCGGCCCGAAGGTCGCGCTCGCGGTGCTGTCCGGGGGAAGCCCCGAAGAGCTCCTCACCGCCATCGCCGGCGGCGACGCCGCTCGCTTCCAGGCTGTGCCGGGCATCGGCAAGCGCACCGCCGAGCGGATCATCGTCGAGCTCCGCGAGAAGGTCGCGGGCACGGTGTCGGGCGGGGCGGAGGAGATCGTCATCACCCGCACCGACGACCCGCGAGCGCTCGCGCGCCAGGGCCTCGTCGGGCTCGGCTTCACCCCCGCGGAGGCCGATGCCATGCTCGACGCCGCGGTGGGGGAGACGCCCGAGGAGCTCATCGGCCACGCTCTGCGCTCCTCGCGATGACGCGTCCGCCGAGAGGGTCCCGGCCGTGACCCCTAAGGGCTCGATCCGCACCCCGGGCGCCGAGCGCATACAGGCCGACGGCGCGGCTCTCGGCCCCGCCGACGAGGAGCTCGACCGGTCGCTGCGTCCGCGGCGGCTCTCGGACTTCGTGGGCCAGCCGGCGGTGCGCGACCAGCTTGCGGTGTTCATCGAGGCCGCCCGGGCCCGCGGCGAGTCGCTCGACCACGTCCTGCTGGCCGGCCCACCCGGGCTCGGGAAGACCTCGCTGGCCCAGATCGTGGCCACCGAGCTCGAGGCCCCATTCGTGCAGACCGCGGGCCCAGCCCTCGAGCGCAAGGGCGACGTGGCCGCGTTCCTCACCGCCCTCGAGCCGCGGTCGGTGTTCTTCGTGGACGAGATCCACCGCCTCCCGCGGGCGCTCGAGGAGACCTTCTACCCGGCGATGGAGGACCGGCGCCTGCCGATCACCGTGGGACAGGGGGCGGGCGCCCGGGTGGTCACGCTCGACCTCCCGCCCTTCACGCTCATCGGCGCCACCACCCGGGCGGGGCTGCTCACCACCCCGCTGCGCGACCGCTTCGGGGTGACCCACCGGCTCGAGCTCTACGGGCCGGAGGACCTGGCCCGCATCGTGCTGCGCTCGGCGCACATCCTCGGCGTCGAGATCGACGAGGACGGGGCCACGATGATCGCCGGGCGCTCGCGTGGCACCCCGCGCGTGGCCAACCGCCTGCTGCGCCGGGTGCGCGACTTCGCCGAGGTGCGGGGGGCGGGGTGGATCGACGCCGACGTCGCCGCCCGGGCGCTCGACCTGCTCCAGGTCGACGGCGCCGGCCTCGACCGCCTCGACCGCGACATCCTCGAGACGGTCTGCCTCAAGTTCGACGGCGGGCCGGTGGGGCTCTCCACCCTCGCGGTGGCCGTCGGCGAGGAGGCCGACACCGTCGAGGACGTCTACGAGCCGTATCTGCTCCAGCAGGGGCTGCTCAAGCGCACGCCGCGCGGTCGCGAGGCCACGCCTGCGGCCTGGCGCCACCTCGGGCTCGAGCCTCCCAAGGGGCGGTCCGAGTCCCTGTTCTGAACGCCTAACCTCTGTTCCGTGCCCAACTTCATCTGTCCCAGCTGCGGCAACCGCTCGATGTCGCGCGAACGTACGGCGGGCTTCACCGAGCGCGCCAAGGGCTGCTCGCAGTGCGGCTTCGCGTTCCTCTTCGAGCTCCTGGACGACTACTACCCGGCTCCCAACGCCGCGTTCTTCGTCTGCGACTCCGACGCCCGCGTGATCGGCGCCGGGCGGGGCTCGCGCGAGCTCACCGGCCTCGGCACCAACGACGTGATCGGGCGGCCGGTGCGCGAGGTGCTCGGGCTCGAGTTCTCGAACGGCGACGACCACATCGGCACCGCGCTCGAGTGGGGCGTCCGGGTGCTCGACAAGCAGGTGACCGTGAACGCCGAGGGGGACCGCGCCGAGTCCGCCAAGGCCGACATATTCCCTGCGTACGACGAGGACGGCGGGCTTCTGCTGGTCCTCACCCCCCGGTAGCGCCGCCCCCCGGCGCACCGGTGCCCCCGCCTTGCGCCTCGGCTAGCCTCGACTCGTGACGAGCCGCCGTCGCAACGCCCTCGTGCTCCTGCTGGTCGTCGGCGTGGTCTCCGCGGCCGCGGTGGTCATCTCCCAGTGGCCCACGCGGCTCGGCCTCGACCTGCGCGGGGGGGTCGAGCTGGTCTACGAGGCGCGCCCGACCCCGAAGGTCCCGGAGGTCACCCCCCAGGCGGTCGACGACGCGATCGACGTCATCCGCGAGCGCACCGACTCCCTCGGCGTGGCCGAGGCCGAGATCCAGCG
>JACCZP010000250.1 GCA_013695885.1 Thermoleophilaceae bacterium
GCACCGTCCCGAGCCCGCCTCCGCCGCGCCCGTGCGGGCGGCGGGAGCGCCTCGGGCCGAGACTGCGACGGCCCCGCAGGCGGAGGCTGCCCCCGCAGAGGCGCTCGATCTCGAGCGCCTTCGCTCGCTGTGGACCGCCGCGCTCGAGGAGGTGGCCACCCAGAACGCGATGGTCGCCGCCCTCCTCGGCGAGGCTCGGCCCACCGTGCTCGAATCGGGTCGCCTCACGATCACCTTCCCGCCCGACCACGCCTTCTCCCGCAAGAAGGCCGAGTCGAACCGCCCCCTGCTCCAGACGGCCCTGCACGGCCTGACCGGCCACAGCCTCCAGGTCGCCTACGAGCTCGGTGACGCCACACACGCGGAGCAGGCCCCCGGCCTCTCCGAGGAGGAGCTCCTGGCGCGCCTCAAGAGCGAGTTCGACGCGCGTGAGTTGCTGGAGGACGATGAGCCCGAGGCGGGCGATTCCTGACGACGACGCCCCGTCCCGCCGCAGCGATCACCGAGGAGAGGAGCCGATGCCAAAGCAGCCCAACATGCAGCAGATGATGAAGCAGGTCCAGGAGATGCAGGCCGAGATGATGAAGGCGCAGGAGCAGCTCAAGGACCTGGAGGTCGAGGCCAGTGCCGGTGGGGGCATGGTCACCGTGAAGGTGACCGGGGACCTGGAGCTGCGAGAGGTCCGGATCGATCCCCAGGCCGTCGATCCCGAGGACGTCGAGATGCTCCAGGACATGGTGCTCGCCGCCACCAACGAGGCGCTGCGCTCCGCCCAGGAGCTCGCCGCGTCGAAGATGCAGGGCGCTACCGGGGGGCTCGGTGGAGCGGGCGGGCTCGGGGGCCTCGGGCTCCCCGGCCTATAGATCCGCCGGCGCGGCAGGGTCTCCGCGGAAGCGTGATGCCGTAGTAGGGTCGGGCCGTGTCGTCGCAACCCGGTCCCGGCCCGGAGCCCACGCCGTCGGGTGACCCCGGCGGGGAGGGCACTCCGCCGGCGACCGAACCGCCACCCGCACCCCCGCCGTCCGCGGGCCCACCTCCGGCCGGAGCCCCGCCGTACGGAGCGCCGGCTCAGCAGGGGCCCTACGGTCCCGCGCCGGGCCAGCTCGGCGCGCCGCCTCCCTTCGCCGCCGGGCCGGGCTTCCCGGTCGATCCGGCGAAGGCGCGCAACACGGCGATGCTCGCGCACCTGTCGGCCTTCGTCGGACTCCTGGGCATCCCGTCGCTCGTCGGCCCGCTCATCGTCTGGCTGACACAGCGCGAGCAGGATCCCTATATCGACGACCAGGCCCGGGAGGCCCTGAACTTCAACATCTCCGTGGCCATCTACGCCGTGGCCCTGTTCGTGTTCTCGTTCGTGACCTTCGGGCTGGGCCTCATCCTCACCCTCCCCGCCTTCCTGGCCCTCGGCATCGGGTGGGTCGTGCTCGTGATCGTCGCTGCGATGAAGAGCAACAACGGTGAGCCCTACCGCTATCCGTTGACCATCCGCCTCCTCTCCTGACCGGTCCGCGGACCCGCCCGGACGCGGGCGCCATACTTCCGGGGTGCGGATCTCGGCCAAGGTCGACTATGCGGTCCGCGCGGCCGCGGAGCTGGCCGGAGCGGGGAAGGGCCCCCTCAAGGGCGAGCGCATCTCGGTTGCGCAGGACATCCCGGTCAAGTTCCTGGAGAACATCCTCCTCGACCTGAAGGTCGCGGGGATCGTGGCCAGCCAGCGAGGCCCGGAGGGCGGCTACTGGCTGGCGCGTGCCGCCTCGGAGACCACGATCGCCGACGTCATCCGGGCGGTGGAGGGTCCCCTGGCCAGTGTCCGCGGCGCGCGGCCCGAGACCCTCGAGTACAAGGGCGCGGCCGAGGCCCTGGTGCCCGTGTGGATCGCGCTGCGGGCCAGCCTGCGTGCCGTGCTCGAGGCCGTGACCCTCGAGGACGTGGCCGGCGAGAAGCTGCCCGCCCGGATCCTCGACCTGACTCGCGACCCCGAGGCCTGGGCCGCGCACTGAGGGGGCGCGGCGCGCCGGCTGGCCCGCGCCGGCCGCCGACGGGGGCCACCTCGAGGGCAGGCCTACCCCGAGAACCCCATCGAGCGCCGCGGCCGCACCTTCCAACCCGGCTCGATCAGTCCGACCGCGGCGCGGCGCTCTACCGCGCGGCGGCGCGCAGCGACCGCACCACGAAGGCGTCGAGGCGCGCCAGGTCCCCGAGCCGGCCGAGGGAGACCGTGGGATCGCCGTGCTGCAGTGCGCCGGTCACGGTCACGCGGTGGCGCTCCGACAGCCGCGGGGTGGTGAGCTCGGCCACCGGGAAGTACTTGTCCCGCGGCGCGGTCACTAGCTCGACCGGGGCGTCGATGGGCCGGCGGCCCGAGGCTGGGGAGATGCTCTCCATTCCCTCCCGCGTCGAGGTGGGCAGGGCCTTCCAGAGCTCGTCGAAGCGGTGGGGATCGCGGTTGGCGAGCAGGGTGATGACGGCGTCGGCGTCGGCGCTCGAGGTCTGGCGGTCGAGGCGGTCGAGCACGGCCAGCGGATCGGGGTCCGTGTCGGAGACCGCCCGCAGCGCGGTGCTCATGCGCTCGCGGTCGGGTCCCTCGGGCAGCAGGCGCGCGAGCGAGCGGGCGGCGACCAGGGCCAGGTAGCCCTCGGCCGGCTCGTAGGCGCGCACGTCCTCGCCCTCCCGGTAGGTGCCGGTGGTGGCGAGCTGGAAGACGTTGCGGATGTCGGTGTAGGGCGCGACTGCGGACACGCCCGACACGCGGCCGTGAAGGGCGGGGTCCTGCGCGGCACGGAGGGCCAGCGAGCCCCCGGTGGACACTCCGACGAGACCGACGCGCCCGCCGCGTGCGACATCGGCCGCCGCACGGGCCACGCCGATCGTCGCCTCGAGGGACTCGGGTGCCACCTCGCCGACCCGCAGCCCGGGAAGCTCGGGCACGTAGACGACGAATCCCGCTCGCGCGAAGCCGCGCGCGAGGCGGAGCACCACCGGGTGGTGGCGCCCTTCGGGGGTGGCTCCGTTGGCGAACACGATCGTCGGCCACGGCCCGTCGCCGGCCGGCCGCGCCACCACGGAGGGCACGCCCGCGATGGGCCGGTCCTCGAGCACGGGCTCGCGGGTCGCCAGCCGCAGCGCCCCGGCCAGGAGCGGCGGCTCGAGCATGCCGACGAGCACGCAGGCGGCTCGCGCCTGCGCGGCCACCCAGGAGGGGAACAGCCCGACCCCCGTGAGCGCCGAGACGAAGACGACCAGGAGCGGGATGCGGAGCGCTCGCAGCACCAGGGGATCGTCTCAGGCACGCGAGTCCGAGGTCGAGATCGCCGCCGGGCCGGCTCCTAACCTCGCCTGCGGTGTACGCCGCCCCGGTCAGCCGCCTGATCGCCGAGCTCTCGCGACTGCCGGGGATCGGCCAGCGAAGCGCCCAGCGCCTCGCCTTCCACCTGCTCCGCGCGTCGAGCGAGGAGGCGGCCGCCCTGGCCGAGGCGATCCAGGAGATGAAGCGCACGGTCGGCCTCTGCGAGCGCTGCTTCAACCTGGCGGTCGGGCCGCTGTGCCGGATCTGCGAGGACCCTCGTCGCGACGACGACACCCTCTGCGTGGTCGAGGAGCCGAGCGACGTGATCCCCATGGAGCGCACGAACGAGTTCCGCGGGCGCTACCACGTGCTGGGCGGCGCCCTCTCGCCGATCGACGGCGTGGACCCCGAGGACCTGCGTCTCGAGGAGCTCTTCCGCCGCGTCGAGGGCGGTGGGGTGCGCGAGGTCGTGGTGGCCACCAACCCCACCACCACCGGCGAGGCCACCGCCCTCTACATCGCCGATTCCCTGCGTGAGCGGGCGCCGTCGGCCACCGTCACCCGGCTGGCCAGCGGCCTGCCCGTGGGCGCAGACCTCGAGTACGCCGACGAGGTGACGCTGGGCAAGGCCCTCCGGGGCCGCAGCAGCCTCTGAGCGGAGGCCCGGGCTTACCGGACCAGCCGCAGGCTGCCCTTCGCCCTCAGCACCCGCATCAGCGCCTCGTCGAGGCGGCGGCGTGAGAGCTCGCCCTTGCGGACGGCGTTGCGGACCGCGACGTAGGCGGCCTCCTGGTCGCCGCGGTCCCCGGATATCCAGACCATGTCGGCGCCGGCGCGCAGGGCGTCGACGGCCGCGTCGGGGACCGAAGAGGCGGCGCCCGTGAGGGCCGGAGAGGCGAGGTCGTCGGTGATGGCGACGCCGCGGAAGCGCAGCTCCCGGCGCAGAAGCGCGGTGGACACCCCGCGCGAGAGGGAGGCCGGCACTGCGTAGTCGTCCGCGGGATAGAGGCCGTGGCCCACGACGATGGCCGGCACCCGGGCGTCGACTGCGGCCGCGAACGGGCGCAGGTCGCGCTGGGCGAGCTCGCGCACCGACAGTCCGACGGTGGCCGGTCCGGCTTCCGTCGGCTGGGTCGCGGCGCCCAGGCCCGGGAAGTGCTTGGGCGCCACCAGCAGTCCCTCCTTCTGGTAGGCCCTGATCGTGGCCGCGGCGAACTCGGCCACCGCGTTGGGGTCGTCGGAGTACAGGCGGTTCCCGCCCGCTGCAGCGCCCTCCGTACCCACGTCGACCACGGGCGCGAGCACCCCGTTGATGCCGAGGAGCTTCAGCGATCGGGCCGCGGCCCCCGCGGCGCGGGCGGCGGCGCGGGGGGAGGCGAGCTCGCCCGGGGCCCGGGTCGGGGGGATGCCGTCGAGCTCCGAGTAGGAGCCCCCCTCCTGGGCGGTGAGGACGAACGGAGGGACGTGGCGCGTCTCGCGCGCGACGGTGAAGACGCCGGCGAGGAGGGTGGCGAGCTGAGTGGCGCTCGCGTAGTTGCGTGACTCGACGACCACGCCGCCCAGGTCCCGCTCGCGCAGGTCGCGGAACACCGAGGAGGTCTGGTCCACGCCCCTGAACCCCACGAGCATGAGCTGGGCCACCTTGCGCTCGGTGGTCATCCCACGGGCCAGCTCCTCGACGCTCCGGGGCGTGCGCGGAGCGCGGACCGGCTCCGAGGGCGGCGGGAGGAGGCGGGAGAGGAAGGACCGGCGCCCGAGCGGCGCGGTGTCCTCGGGGGACGCGGGCGCCGCCTCGGGAAAGGCGGGGGCGGCGACCGGAGCCGGCGGCGGCGCGTCGCCGGTGCCGACGGCGCGGAAGACGTACCCCGCCACCACCCCGAAGACGATGCAGTTCAACCCCAGGAGCAGCGCGGTGATCAGCCGTCGCTGCAGCTTGGGCAGCACCCTCGAGGACCGGCGGTCGGGGCGCTCGTCATGCCCGTCGGCCGCGGGGCGTGGGCTACCGCGACGCCAGGGTCTGCGGGGCGGATCGGGCACCCGGTAAAGCTACTCTCCGGGTTCGATGGTCTCCGCCGAAGCGCTCCCGGCCCGCACCGTGGTCATGAAGTTCGGCGGGACGTCGGTGGCCGACGCCGAGCGCATCAAGCGGGCGGCCCGGCGCATCGTGGAGGCGCGCGAGGAGGGCTCGCGAGTGGTGGCCGTCCTCTCCGCCCGTGGCAAGACCACCGACGAGCTGACGGCGATGGCCCACGAGGTCTCGCCGCGGCCGGACCCGCGCGAGATGGACATGCTGCTCTCCACCGGCGAGCGCATCTCCTGCGCGCTGGCGGCCATGGTCATCAACGACCTCGGCCACGAGGCCATCTCGCTCACCGGCTCCCAGGCCGGGATCGTGACCGACACCTCGCATACGCGCGCGCGAATCCTCGACGTCCGCGCCACGCGCATCGAGGCCGCGCTCGACGAGGGTCAGATCGTGCTGGTGGCGGGGTTCCAGGGCGTATCCACCGCACGCGACGTAACCACCCTCGGGCGTGGCGGCTCAGACACGACCGCGGTGGCGCTCGCGGCCGCCCTGTCCGCCGACGTCTGCGAGATCTACACGGACGTCGCCGGGGTGTTCAGCGCCGACCCGCGTGTGGTCCCGAACGCGCGCAAGCTCGTCCAGGTCTCGTTCGAGGAGATGCTCGAGATGGCGGCGTCGGGGGCGAAGGTGCTCCAGCTCCGCGCGGTCGAGTACGCGCGCAACCACGGCGTGCGCGTGCACTGCCGCTCGAGCTTCGAGGACGGCCCCGGTACCTTCGTACGCTCCGAGGAGGAGATCGAGGAGACCATGGAGAGACCGCTCGTCACCGCAGTGACCCACTCCCGCGAGGAGGCCCGCGTCACGCTCACCCGCCTGCCCGACCGCCCCGGGGTGGCCGGTCGCGTGATGACCGTCCTGGCCGACGCCGGGGTCAACGTGGACATGATCATCCAGAACGAGCCCGAGTCGCCCGGAGCGGCGGCCGACATGTCGTTCACCGTGCCGCGATCCGATCTCCTCCCCGCGTGCGAGGCCCTCGAGCCCCTGCGCGAGGAGCTCGGCATCGGCGAGCTGGCCACCGACGCCGCGATGGCGAAGGTCTCGCTCGTCGGCGCCGGCATGCGGAGCCATCCGGGCGTGGCTGCCAAGGCCTTCTCGGTGCTCGGCCAGGCCGGGGTGAACATCCAGATGATCTCCACCAGCCCGATCAAGATCTCCTGCGTGGTCCGCGAGGAGGAGGTCGACGCCGCCGTGCGCGAGCTGCACACCGCCTTCGAGCTCGGTGTCGGCGCCGTCCAGCCCGAGGATCCGCGCGGCGTGCACCGCCCGGTCGTCTCATCGCCATGAGGGTCGCGGTGGTCGGGGCCACCGGGGCGGTGGGGTCCACCATGCTCGAGCTGCTCCGCGATCGTGCCTTCCCGGCTGAGGAGCTCGTGCCCTTCGCCTCCGAGCGCTCGGCCGGCCGGGCGCTCGACCACGGCGCCGGGCAGGGGCTCGTGGTGCGTGCCCTCTCCCTCGAGGCCGTCGAGGGCTTCGACCTCGCGCTGTTCTCCGCAGGGTCGGGCACGAGCGCCGAGTGGGCTCCCCGCTTCGCGGCGGCCGGAGCGGTGGTCATCGACAACTCCTCTCACTGGCGCATGTACGAGGACGTGCCGCTCGTGGTGGCCGAGGTCAACCCCGAGGCGCTCGGGGGCCACCGCGGGATCGTGGCCAACCCCAACTGCTCGACCATGCAGATGGTGCTCGCGCTCGCCCCGATCCGCGACCGCGCGGGCATCGAGCGGGTGGTGGTCTCCACCTACCAGTCGGTGTCGGGCACCGGACAGAGAGCGGTGGAGGAGCTCATGGAGCAGAGCCGCGCGGTGGTGGCCGGCGAGCCGGTGCGGTCGCCCGAGATCTACCCCCACCAGATCGCCTTCAACGTGCTCCCGCAGGTCGAGGCCTTCCGCGACGGCGACCTCTACACCACCGAGGAGCGCAAGATGATGGCCGAGACACGCAAGATCCTCGGCGAGCCCGAACTGCCCCTGTCGGCCACCTGCGCCCGGGTGCCGGTCCTACAAGGGCACTCGGAGTCGATCAACGTGGAGACGACCGAGCCGCTGACGGCGCAGGCGTGCCGCGAGCTGCTGGCGGCGGCGCCCGGCCTCGCGGTCGTCGACGACCCCGCCGCCGCGCTCTACCCGCTGGCCACGGCCGCGGCCGGCCGGGACGAGGTGCTCGTGGGCCGGATCCGCCCGGACCCCTCCCGCGAGCGATGCCTGAACCTCTGGGTGGTGGGCGACAACCTCCGGAAGGGGGCCGCGCTCAACGCGGTGCAGTTGGCGGAGCTCGTCGTGGAGCGTGCAGCGCCGCGCGCGAAGGAGCCCGCCGCTCCGCCGGCGGCCGCGTAGCGCCCCGGCGACGGGGCTAACGCACCGCTCGGGCGCTCGAGAGCGTGGCCAGCTCGCGCCGCGAGCCGACCCCGAGCTTCCCGTAGATATGACGTGCGTGGGTGCGGACGGTCTCGAGTCCTATGGACAGCGCCTGAGCGATCTGCGCGTTCGTGCGGCCGTTCTGGAGCAGCTCGAGCACGTCGGCCTCGCGGGCCGTGAGGAGCTCGGGCCCCGCGAAGTCCGTGAAGTCGGACTCGGCCCGCTCGGCGGGCCGCGGCACCACGTGCATCCCGCGCGAGGCGAGGTGGATCGCGTTTATCACGTCCCGGCCCTGGGTCTCCTTCGGGATGCAGGCCGAGACCCCGAACGAGAGCATCTGATTGCACTCCGTGGCGCTCGGGCGGTTGGCGAGCACCACGACCCGGGTGGCGTCGTGCTCGAGTAGGAGCTCACGCAGCGCCGCCAGGCTGGGGAGAGAGCCGAAGTTGAGGATGAGCACGGCCGGACCGTGCTCGGCGAGAGCGGGGCCTATGTCGTCCCACGAGACACCGCGAGCCACCAGGCGCAGGTTGTCCTGACCACCGATCAGACGCTCGAGGCCGAGGGCGACGAGATCCTCGAACTCCCCGGTGGCCATGGTCACGGGCACTCGCACGGCGCGGAGTGTAGTCCGGGGAGGGATACGGGACTCACCCAGTGGGGTGAGGCGTTCCTCCTCCCTCTAACTCCCTTCCTAACCCCAAGATCACTCGTCCGAGGGGAAGAAGTCTCCGGCTCGGTAGCGCATGATCCTCCCTGCAAGCGTGCAGCGGGAGGGCTGACTCTGCTCTGAGCTTCGACGCTTGCCTAAAGGACGGACAGGGGTACATCGAGAGGCCGATCCGCGAGGGTCGGCCTTCTCGCTTTCCGGGCGCTCTCGGGGCACCGAGAGGCCGGCTACGCCGCGGCAAGCTCCCTGATCTTCGCGTCCACCTCGGTGGTCTTCACCACGTGCTTGCCCATGCCGAGCTCCTTGGGCTCGAGGCCAAGGGCCAGCCCGAGCAGCTGCGGGAAGTGCAGCACCGGCACGCCCAGCTCCCGCTCGACGAACTTCGACGCGTCGGGTTGCTGCATGTCGAGGTTCAGGTGACATAGGGGACACGGGGTGACGAGGCAGTCGGCCCCGGCGTCGATCGCATCGGCCAGGTGGCGGCCGGCCTGGCGCAGCGAGGTCGTCTTGTTCATCGTGATGATCGGGAAGCCGCAGCACTTGTGCGAGCCCGCGTAGGCCACCGGCTCGGCGCCGACCGCGTCGATGATCCAGTCGAGGTAGCGGTCGCGGTCGGGGTAGCGGTCGTAGCCGAGGCGGCTCGTGGGGCGCACCACATAGCACCCGTAGAACGGCGCCACCCGCAGGCCGGTGAGCGGGCGCTTGACCTTCTCCTTGAGCGCGTCGAGCCCGATGTCCTCCACCAGCAGCCAGAACAGGTTCTTGTTCTCCCACTCGCCGCCCTTCTCGTAGCGAAGGCCCTCGGGCTCGAGGTGGGAGTTGATGTGCTCGCGGTAGGCGCCGTCGGCGTCGAGGCGCTGCTGGCACTCCGACTGCGCGCCCTGGCAGGTCGAGCAGATGTTCATCATCCCCGCGCCCTCCACCTGCTGAGCCATGGCGAACGTGCGCGCGTTGAGCGTGTCCACCAGCTCCTGATTGTGCTCGGCCACCACGCCCGCTCCGCAGCAGTTCGCGCGCTCGAGCTCCACCAGCTCGATGTCCAGCAGGGGTGCCACCTTCGCGGTGGAGCCGTGCAGCTCGGGGGTGAAGCCGCGCGACACGCAGCCCGGCCAGTAGGCGACCCTCACTCCGTGCCCTCCTCCTCGTCCTCGCCCTCGTCGTCCTCCGACTCGCCGACGATGTAGAGGTTGAGCTCGAGGCGATCGTCCTTGCCCTCGATCTCGTCGTAGATCCGCCTGACCTGGTCCTGGTCGGCCAGCTTCTTGTGGAAGAGCACCTTCCAGGGGGACACCTTGCCGCTCTTCAAGCCGCGGGCGGCCGTCGGCGCGGAGTCGATCAGCTGCTTGAGGGCCGCGGGCTGCACCTGGCTCTGGACCAGCGATCCCTGGCCGAAGGACCGGGGCAGCAGCTGGGCCTCGTGCAGCGTGCCCCAGCGACGGATGATGTCCACGAACGCCTTCTCGTGGCCGTAGCCGTTGTTGGAGTCCTTGATGCCGTAGTCGGCGGTGGCCAGGCGGCGCAGTCGCATGATCTGGTTCATCGGGGCCACGTCCTTCGGGCACACCTCGATGCACGCGAAGCAGTGGGTGCAGTCGTACATCCCGTGCTCGTCCTCGGCCAGGTCGTTCAGGCGCTCCTCGGTGTGGGCGTCGCGGGGATCACCCACGAAGCGGTAGGCCTTGGCGAGGGCCGCGGGGCCGATGAACTCCGGGTCCACCTCCATCGAGAGGCAGGCCGACACGCACACCCCGCACTGGATGCAGGCCATGGACTGGGTGACGTCGATCATCGCCTCGGCGTCGACGATGTACTCGCGCTCGGGCGGCTCCCCCTCGGGGAGCAGCCATGGCACCACGCGGTGGACCTTCTTCCAGTGGACGGCGTCCATGTCCACGATCAGGTCCTTGATCACCGGCATGTTGCCCATGGGCTCGACCACGATCGCGCCGTCCTGCTTGGAGCCGCGGACGGCGTCGCTGAGCTTCGTGTTGCACGCGAGCACCGACTGGCCGTTGACCCGCACCCCGCACGAGCCACAGATCGCGGCCCGGCACGAGCAGCGGATGGCGATCGATCCGTCCTCGTCCGCCCGCGCCTTGAGGATCCCGTCGAGCACCGAGCGCTCGGGCGGCATGTCGACGTCGAAGTCCTGCCAGTACGCCGCCTCCCCGGAGTCCGGGTCATAGCGGCGGAGCTTGAGCGTGAAGTCGGCCATCAGTAAGTGCGCTCCTCGGGCTGCCATTGGGTGAGCGTTACCTCGGAGTAGGAGATCTCGGGCTCGTCCCCTCCGTTGGCGCTCACGTTCACGTGCTTGAGCCACTCCTCGTCGTTGCGTCCCTCGTAGTCCATGCGGAAGTGGGCCCCGCGGCTCTCCTTGCGCTCGAGCGCGCTCATGATGATGGCCTCGGCGTTGTCGAGCATGAAGCCGAGCTCGATCGCGGTGAGCACGTCCTGGTTGAAGACCACGCCCTTGTCGTCGGTGGCGGTGTACTGCACCTCCTCGCGCAGGCGCCCGATCACCTCGTGGGCCTTCCGCAGCCCCTCGTCGTCGCGCCACACCGCGGCGTAGCGATCCATGGCCGAGCCGAGCTCGGCCTTCAGCTCGGAGATCCGCCTCCCGGTGCGCTCACGGGTCACGACGTCGTGGATCATCCGCTCCTCGTGCTCGAGCTGCTCGCGCGACGGCGACGGCATGGCCATCCCGCGGGCCGCCCGCGCGGCGTGCTCGCCGGAGAAGCGGCCGAAGATCAGCGTGTCGAGCAGCGAGTTCGCCCCCAGGCGGTTCCCGCCGTGCACGGAGACGCACGCGGTCTCGCCCGCGGCGTAGAGGCCGGAGATCGGGGTGCGCCCCTCGGAATCGGTCCTGATGCCGCCCATCACGTAGTGGTTACCCGGCTTCACGTGGATGGGCTCGCGCGTGATGTCGACCCCCGCGAAGTCCCGGCCCACGTTGACGATCTCCCGGAGGGACTCGTGGATGCGCTTGCGCGGGACCTTGGTGATGTCCAGCGCGATGGTGCCGTCCTCGAATCCGCGGCCCTCGTTGATCTCGGTCTGCTCCGCGCGGGAGACCACGTCGCGTGACGCCAGCTCCATCTTGTTGGGGGCGTACTTCTCCATGAAGCGCTCGCCCTCGGCGTTGTAGAGGTGCGCGCCCTCGCCGCGGGCGCCCTCGGTGATGAGCAGGCCGATGCCGGCGAGCGTGGTCGGGTGGTACTGGATCATCTCCATGTCCATCAGCGGCGCGCCGATCCGGTAGGCCATCGCGATCCCGTCGCCGGTGCACACCAGCGCGTTCGTGGTCGGGTTGTAGATCTGCCCGTTGCCGCCCGAGGCGAGGATCACGCACTTGGCGGCGAACATCTCCATCGCGCCGTCGCGGATGTTGCGCGTCGTGGCCCCGGCGGTGCGGCCCTCCTCGTCGAGCACGATCGAGGTGGTGAACCACTCCTCGTAGCGGGTTACCTGCTCGTACTTCATGAGCTGCTCGTAGAGCACGTGGAGGATGGCCTGACCGGTGATGTCGGCCACGTAGTAGGTCCGGGCGGCGGAAGCGCCGCCGAAGGCCCGGGTGCCCAGCTCGCCACGATCGTTGCGGTGGAAGGTGACGCCGATGTGCTCGAGGTGCAGGAGCTCGGTCGGCGCCTCGCGGCACATGATCTCGATGGCGTCCTGGTCGCCGAGGAAGTCCGACCCCTTGACGGTGTCGTAGGCGTGGCTCTCCCACGTGTCCTCGGGCTTCAGCGCCGCGTTGATGCCGCCCGCAGCGGCCACGGAGTGCGAGCGCACGGGGTGCACCTTGCTCAGGATGGCCACCGAGGCGCCCGCGTCGGCGGCCGCCAGCGCCGCACGCTGGCCGGCGAGACCTGCGCCGATGATGAGAACGTCGTGGGAGGGCATCTTTCCTTGGTGCTGGGGGGTCCTGCAGCCTATACGGCGGGCTCTGCGGGATCGCTTTCGGCCTGGGC
>JACCZP010000388.1 GCA_013695885.1 Thermoleophilaceae bacterium
CGCGGCCGTGACGTGACCGACTGGCTGGACGAGATGGGCCACTACGAGGTCCCGGTCGACGAGCACCCGCACGGGGACCGCGTGCGCCTCCAGGCCAACCACTACGTAACGGGTCGCGGCGGAGGCCACGACATCGACCTGAGGCGCTTCGCACTCGAGGGGATGCGGCTCTACGGGCGGCTGACCGACATCGAGGGGACGAAGCTCGACTTCGCGTCCGACCTCGGGGAGAACCTCGACCACGCCGACGAGGTCTCCGAGGGGATCAAGACGGCGATCGACGAGCACATCGAGCGCGAGGACCTCGACGCGCCCGGCGAGGAGCGCTACACGCCGGTCTGGAGGCCCGAGCGCGAGCCGGCCGAGCTCGACCTGGCGGCCAACGGCATCCGGGCGGTCGTCTGGTGCCTCGGCTTCGGCCGGGACTACCGCTGGATCGACGTCCCGGTGTTCGACGGGAACGGGTACCCCACCCACGAGCGCGGGGTGACCGCCGTGAAGGGCCTCTACTTCCTTGGGCTCCCGTGGCTGCACACCTGGGGCTCAGGGCGCTTCGCGGGCATCGAGCGCGATGCCCGCCACCTGGCCGAGAGCATCCTCGAGCGCCGGGGCTCCGAGACTCGCTCGAGGTACGCCGCGGCCTGAGGCTAGGCTCCCTTCCCACCGCTCCGGAGGCGCCGAGAGCGACGAACTCGAGGAGGACGCATGGGGCTGGGACTCGCGGTGCTGCGGGCCATCGTCGGGCTGCTGTTCGTCGGTCACGGCGCGCAGAAGCTGTTCGGCTGGTTCGGCGGCGGGGGCCCGGAGGGCACGGGTCGGTTCTTCGAGTCCGTCGGGGTTCGGCCGGGCAAGCAGAACGCGGTGGCCTCGGGGATCTCCGAGACCGCCGGCGGCGCTCTGCTGGCGCTCGGGCTCGCGACCCCGCTGGCGAGCGCCGCCCTGTCCGGGACCATGGCGACCGCGCTCTGGACGGTGCACAAGGACAAGGGACCGTGGGCCACCGCCGGTGGCTACGAGTACAACCTCACGCTCCTCGCGATCTTCTTCGCGCTGGCCGACGTCGGCCCCGGGAAGTGGTCGCTCGACGAGAAGCTCGGCCTCGACAGGAGCGGTCCGGGGTGGGCGCTGGCTCAGCTCGCCGCCGCAGTTGCGGGCACGGCCGCGGTGCTGAAGAGGGCGGAGAGCCAGCCCGGCGCGTGAGTCCCGATCCGCGGCCGGCGCGCCCGAGAAGAAGCAGCGCTTGAGCTGGGGCGCCTCGGCCGTGGTATGGGCCCGCTTGGCCGCACCCTTGATCGTAGACTTTCGCGCCGATCTTTGGCCGTGTGGCCAAAGCCGGGGCGAGCGAGCGAACCTAACGTGTGCCCATGCCGTCGGGGCGGAGCGGGGAGGGCCTTCAGGGTGAGGAGCCCCGCGAGGAGGAGCGATCCGAACGCGCCTTCACCTTCCTCGACGAGGGGATCGGGCGGCGCGAGCTCCTCCGCGCTGCGGCACTCGTCGGGACCGGCGCGATCGCCCCCGCATGGGCGGTGAGCTCTGCGGAGGAGGCGCGAGGGAAGGCTGGCTCCACCGGATCGGTGTTGCAGCCGGGCGAGGGCTCGACGCCAGGTCTTTACGTGGCCTCCACCCCCGAGACCGTTCGCTGGGGATACCTTCCCAACCGCGACGCGGATCCGGTTTCCACCGTGCGGTCGGGGTCGGTTGTGACCTTCGATGCGGTGTCGCACGAGGGCATCCTCGAGGACCAGGGGCGCGAGCCGGTCGCGTACTTCGCCTCCCACGGTGTGCCCGAGCGGGCGGTCATGCGCGATGCACGAGCCATAGCGGATTCTCGGATCGAGCACTCGCTGACCGAGGACGGACCTCACGTCGTGACCGGGCCGGTAGACGTGGTCGGGGCGAGCCCTGGCGACGCTCTCCGAATCGACGTGCTCGCGCTTCGGCCGCGCACGCCGTACGGGGTGATATCGAACCGCCATGGCAAAGGGGCGCTCCCGGGCGAGTTCCCGGAGAACCCCGGCCCGCTTCCGGGCGCCAGCGCCCGGCATCCGGAGCGATTTCGCAACGTCTCCACCTTCACGCCGGTGACCTACCTCGGCGGGCGGGGCCACGGGGTGATACCGGTTCGGCCCGGGTTGGCGGCCCGGTTTCCGATCGATCCGTTCATGGGCGTGATGGGGGTCGCGCTCGACACCTCGGCGCGCGTCAACTCCGTGCCCCCGACCGAGGCCGGAGGCAATCTCGACGTCAAGAACCTCACGGTGGGCTCCACCCTCTACCTGCCGGTCTTCGTGCCGGGGGCGAAGTTCTTCGTCGGGGACTCCCACTACGCCCAGGGCCACGGTGAGGTCGCCCTGACCGCGCTCGAGGCCCCCCTGCGGGGAACCTTCAGGCTCACGGTGCTGAGGAGCGGCTCCCGCGAGGTGCCGGCCGAGGGCGGCCGGTTGACGATGCCCTTCGGGGAGACCGCCGAATACTGGATGCCGGTCGGGTTGAACGCGGACCTCGACGCCGCCATGAAGCAGGCTGTGCGCCAGGCCATCTCCTTTCTCGGTGCGGAGCTCGGGATGCCCCGGGCCAAGGCCTACGCCTATCTCAGCGCGGCCACCGACTTCGTGATCTCCCAGGTGGTCGACGGAACGAAAGGGGTCCACGGACTCATCCGCCGGTCGGACTTCGTCGGCGCGTAGTGATGCGCCTGCGCAGGCTTGTGGGCATCTGAGCCTGACCGCGTACCGCCGTCCCTCGCGCGAACCCGCGAAGTCGGTCCGGACCCCGCGAAGACGGCGGGGCCCTAAACGGCGAGCATCTCCTGGAGGCTTCCGTCCTCGAGCGCCCCCGCATCGCCCGCCTCCACCACGCGGCCGCCGTCCATCACGACGTATGTGTCGGCCAGCCGCATGGCGAACTCCACGTACTGCTCCACGAGCACGATGGAGAGGCCGGCGCTCTGCTTGAGCTGCGCGATCGCCTCCTCGATCTCGAGGATGATCGACGGTTGGATGCCCTCCGTGGGCTCGTCGAGCAGCAGCAGCCGCGGCCGTGCCACGAGCGCGCGGGCGATCGCGAGCTGCTGCATCTGTCCGCCGCTCAGGAAGCCCGCGGGGCGGCTCAGGAGCTCCTTGACGCGCGGGAAGAGCTCGAGCGCCTCGTCGATCGCCCCCCCCTCGGGGTGGGGGCATGCCTCGGCCACCACGCGCAGGTTCTCCATTACCGTGAGCTGTGGGAAGCAGTCACGGCCCTGCGGGACATAGGCGATTCCCGCCCGCACGCGCTCGTAGGGCTCGGTGCGGGTGATGTCCTCGCCCGCGAGCACGACCTGCCCTCCGCGTGCCCGGATCAGCCCCATGATCGTGCTCATCAGAGTGGTCTTGCCGACGCCGTTGCGGCCCATCACGCAGCAGAGGCCGCCCTCGGGCACCCCGAGCGAGACGTCGAAGAGCACCTGCGTGGACCCGTAGCCGCTGCCGAGGCCCTCGACGCGCAGCATCTCGCCGCCGGGGATCGGGGTCGAGTCGTCGTCCTTCATGCCACCACCGCGGCGCCGCGGGCGTCGCGCGGGCGCCCCAGATACACGTCGCGTACCATGGCGTCCTGCTGGACCTCCGCGACGGTGCCCTCGGCCAGCAGCGCGCCCTCGTGCATCACGGTCACGCGCGTGGCGAAGCGGCGCACGAAGTCCATGTCGTGCTCGATCACCACCACGGTGGTGCCCTCGGCGGCGATGCGGGTGGTGAGCTCGCCGGTGCGCAGCCGCTCCTCGCCCGTCATGCCCGCGACCGGCTCGTCGAGGAGCAGGAGCCGCGGGCGCTGGCAGAGGACCATCGCCACCTCGAGCCACTGGCGCTGGCCGTGGGAGAGCACCCCCGCGGGCTCTTCCTGCAGCTCCGCGAGCCCCACGTCCTCGAGGGCCCGTCGCACGCGGTCGGTCACGCCCCGGCGCCTTCGCAGCAGCGAGCGGAAGGGAAGCCGGAAGCTGGCCGCCACGTCGACGTTCTCGAGCACGGAGAGCTGCTCGAATACGGTGGGCGTCTGGAAGGTGCGCCCCACGCCCAGGCCCACGATCCGGTGCTCGCGCTGCCCCACGAGCTCCTCGCCGGCGAAGCGGATCGATCCGCCGGCCGGCCGCACGAGCCCGGTGATCGCGTCCACGAGCGTGGTCTTGCCGGCGCCGTTCGGACCGATGAGGAAGCGCACCTCGCCCTCGCGCACGGTGAGGTCGAGGCCGTCGACGGCGTGAAAGCCGTCGAAGATCACCTCGAGGCCACGGATCTCCAGCAGGGGAGCGTCCGTCATGCCGGCTCCTGCGCCGCCCGATCGCGCGCCGTGGCCCGATCGCGCGCCCGTGGGCCGAGCCGCACGGCCCCGGGACGGCCAAGGCCCGCGCGAACGTACTCGCCGATCCCCGCCATGCCCTTGGGAGCGAAGGCGATCACGACGACGAAGACCATCCCGAAGAGGTAGAGCCACCCCGACGGGAAGCGCTCGGAGAGACCCGTCTTCACCCAGTTGACGAGCACCGCACCGCCTGCCGCCCACGCGAGTACCGCCCGGCCCCCGAGCGCCACCCAGATCACCATCTCGATCGAAGGCAGGATCCCGAGCAGCGCCGGCGAGATGATGCCCACGATGGGCACGAACATCGCGCCGGCGAGCCCTGCCATTCCGGCGGCCGCCGTGTAGGCGACGACCTTTATCCGAGTGGGGTCGTAGCCGAGGAAGCGCACGCGGTCCTCCGAGTCGCGCACGGCCACCAGCACCCGTCCGTAGCGGCTCGCGACGAGCTGGCGGGCGATCAGGAACACGGCCAGCAGCCCGAGGGCCACCATCGTGTAGAGGATGCTCGCGTTCGCCTGGGCCGTGAGGTCGAGTCCGAAGAGCTGCGTGAAGTTGGTCAGCCCGTTCGTGCCCCCCGTGAGGCCCTGCTGGCCCACGAGCACGATCACGAAGGCCGCCGCCAACCCTTGAGAGAGGATCGCGAAGTAGGCGCCGCGCACCCGCTGGCGGAAGACGAGCGTGCCGAGGACGGCAGCCACGGCCATCGGCAGCAGCACGGCCATGGGCAGCGCGAACCAGGCGTGGCGGAAGGGCTCCCAGACGGCCGGGAGCGACTCCACCCCGCTCCACACCATGAAGTCCGGAAGCTGGCCGGGCCCCGCTTCCTCGAGCTTCATGTACATCCCCATCGAGTAGCCGCCCAGGCCGAAGAAGAGCCCCTGGCCGAGCACCAGCATCCCGCCCTGGCCCCAGGCCAGGCCGATCCCCACCGCGACGATCGCGAAGCAGAGGAACTTCGCGAGCAGGGAGAGCCGGAAGTCCGACAGGACCGCCGGGGCGAGCAGGAGCATCGCGGCGGCCACCACCAGGAAGCGGATGAGGAAGCCCCAGCGGGCGTCGCCGGCGGCCAGCGTCCCGGCGAGCCGGCTCATGTCAGCCCCCTCGCGCGCTGGACCACGAGCCCCTGGGGGCGGAACTGCAGGAAGACCACGATCAGCGCGAAGGCCGCGGCCTTGGCGATGCTCGCGTCGGTGCCGTACTCGACGTATGCGTTGAACAGGCCGAGCGCGACGGCGGCCATGACCGCCCCGCGCAGGCGCCCGAGCCCGCCGACGATCACCACCAGGAAGGCGTCGATGAGGTAGTTCGTGCCGAGCGTGGGGCCGACCGAGCCCAGCAGGGTCACGGCCACGCCGGCCACGCCGGCGAGCCCGGAGCCTATGAAGAACGTCCTGCGGTCGACGCGCGGCGTGCGCACGCCGCTCGCCGCCGCGAGGTCGCGGTTCTGCATCACCGCGCGCATCCGGCGCCCGGCGGGCGAGCGGCCGAGGTGGGCCCAGATGGCCGCGAGGCACACGCCGACCAGCGCGATGATGAACAGCCGCGTGTAGGACATCGAGACGCCGGCCACCGTGATGGCCCCGTCCAGGAACGCCGGCGCCCTCACCTGGACGTTGGACGCACCGAAGACGTCCCGGGCTACCTGCTGGAGGATGAGGGCCACCCCGAAGGTCGCGAGCAGCGTGTCGAGGGGACGCCCCGAGAGCCGCCGGATGAGCACCCACTCGAGGACCACGCCGAGCGCCCCGCCGACGAGGAACGCCAGCGGCAGCGCGACCAGGAACCCGAGCGTCACGAGGCTCGCCCCGAGCGCCCCCTGGATGACGTAGGTCGTGTAGGCCCCCGCCATGACGAACTCGCCGTGCGCCATGTTGATCACGTTCATCTGCCCGAAGGTGAACGTGAGCCCGAGCGCGACGAGCAGGAGGATCGAGGCGACGCTCAGACCGATGAAGAGCTGGGAGAGGAAGATCTCCACGGTTTGAGCTGGTCTCCTCCCGCCCGCCGGCGCTCGGTTCTCGGGCCCCTAGAGGCCCTTGGCCCAGTCGTAGCCCTTGAGGTAGGGATCGGGCTCGATCGGCTCGTCGGAGCTCGAGAGCTCCTCGATCAGGCCGTCCGGCCTGATCCGCCCGATGCGGGCCGTCTTGTAGAGGTGCTGGGTGTCCCCGTCGATCGTCACCTTGCCCTCGGGTGCGTCGAAGGTGAGCCCCTTGGCGGCCTGCTTGACCTTCTCGGGGTTCGTGCTGCCGGCCTTCTCGACCGACTTCGCCCACAGCCACACCTGCACGTAGCCCGCCTCGATCGGGTCGTCGGTCACGCGGTCGGCGCCGTACTTCTGCTTGTAGGCCTTGACGAACTCCTCGTTCTCGGGGGTGTCGGTCGTCTGGTAGTAGTTCCAGGCGGTCAGGTGCCCGGCGAGGTTGTCCGGCCCGATCCCGCGCGCCTCCTCCTCGGCCACCGAGACCGACATCACGGGGATGTCATCAGCGCTCACGCCCGCGTTCCTGAGTTGCTTGAAGAACGCGACGTTGCTGTCGCCGTTCAGGGTGTTGAAGACGGCGTCCGGCTTGGCGGCCGTGATCTTGTTGACCAGGGTGCCGTACTCGGTGTGCCCGAGCGGCGTGTACTCCTCGGCCACGATCTCCATCCCGTTGGCCTTGGCCCACGCCTTGATCTCCTTGTTGGCCGTGCGCGGGAACACGTAGTCCGAGCCCAGGAGGAAGAGCCGCTTGACTCCCTTCTCCTTGAGATGCTCGAGGCCGGGAATGATCTGCTGGTTGGTCGTGGCGCCCGAGTAGAAGATGTAGGGCGACGACTCGAGGCCCTCGTACTGGACCGGGTAGTACAGCAGCGCCTTGTTGCGCTCGAAGACGGGCAGCATGGCCTTGCGGCTCGCCGAGGTCCAGCCGCCGAACACCGCCGCGACGTTGTCGCTCGAGATCAGCTTCTGCGCCTTCTCCGCGAACGTCGGCCAGTCGGAGGCGCCGTCCTCGACGACGGGCTCGAGCTTCTTCCCGAGCACTCCGCCCTGGGCGTTGATCTCGTCGATCGCGAGCTGCTCGGCGTCCTTTACCGAGACCTCGCTGATCGCCATCGTGCCGCTCAGCGAGTGAAGGATGCCCACCTTGATGGTGTCCCCGCTGACGCCGGGCTCGGCGCTCGGGGAGCTTCCGGGCTCTGGCGCGGATTGCCCGCAGGCCACGGCGAGGAGCGCGGCGAGCACCGCCGCGAGGGCGGGCAGCCTCCGCGCCCCGGCTCTGCGCGTCTCGCACCTCGTCTTGCGCCTCGTCTCGGACAGTCTGTGCATATCTCCTCGCGTGGGACCCTTCGGGGGAAGTGGGCGCACGCTATTCGCGGGTCTCCGGCGTAGAAATGGACGGATGTCCAAGACTCGGCGCCAGGACCTCAACAAAGCGGCGGTGACGCGCTCATCCGGCCGGACCCATCAGGCGGCGTTCGACCCCCGGGGCGCTCAGGAGCTCTGCGGCGGCGGTGGCTCGCGCGCGGTAGCCAGAGGCTCGAGGGCGGACGGGTGAAATCGCGTGGTGGCGGTCGAGGACGCTCGTACCGGCGAGGCGGTCAGCGAGCTCAGCCTGCCGCATCTCCTCTCCGGCGTGGATGTGCAGGGCGACGGCACGGGTTTCCGTCCGGACGGCGCCCTACCGTGCGCAAGCCCATGGAGGCCGCCAGCACACTTCCGCTTCGCCCGCCGCCGGTGTCCGTACACGGGGCCACGGTCGCGATCGACGGGTTGACCGTCCGCGACGAGCGGCTCGCCCACGTCCTCGAGCGCCGCGCCGAGCAGGGCGTATCCACCGAGGAGACCGTGACCGCCGCGCTCGAGATCGGCGCGCGAGTGCTCGACCGGGAGGCCACCGGAGCGGAGGTAGACTTCGTCAAGCACGAGTTCGCGCAGGCCGCGTCCGAGGTCGAGCGCTCGTTCTCCGACCGCGCGCACGCGGTGGGGGAGGCGCTCGGCAAGCGGCTCGAGGAGTTCCTCGGCGAGGAGGGTGGGTCGATGGGCAAGGCCCTCGACACGCACTCGGAGGAGCTGGCGGAGGTCGTGGCCGTCCACTTCGGAGGCGACCGCGCGACCGCGGTGCAGCACCAGCTCCGCGAGGTCATGGCCAAGCAGCTGCAGGAGTCGCGCGACGCCCTCCTGCGTCAGTTCTCGGCCGAGGACGGGCATAACCCGCTCGAGGGCTTCAAAAGCGCCGTGGTCCGGGAGATGAGGACCACGCGCGAGGGCCACGACACGCTGATCGAGAAGCTCGCCGGCCTCCAGGGGGAGGTCAAGCTCCTGCGCGCCGCCCGCGAGTCGGAGGCCGAGCTGGACGCCGAGCGCGACCGCGGTACGGGCAAGGGCCGGACCTTCGAGCAGCAGGCCTTCGACGTGATCGAGGAGCTGGCTGCCGGCCGCGGCGACGTGGCCCACCACGTGGGCGACGAGCGATCGGCGAGCGGCGGCAAGCGCGGGGACATCGTGATCGAGCTCGATGCCGCGCAGGGGCCGGCGCGGGGGCGCATCGCGATCGACGCCAAGGACGAGCGCTTGTCCAAGAACAAGGCGTGGAGCGTGCTCAACGGAGCGCTCGAGGAGCGCGACGCGGGCTTTGCGATCCTGCTCGTCACCTCCGACGACAAGGTGCCGGCCGGCCGCGAGCCCCTGCACGAGTACGAGGGCGACAAGATGATCGTGTCGCTCGACAAGGAGACGCTCGACCCCCGGCCCCTTGAGCTGGCCTACCGCTACGCGCGCTGTCGCTGCCTGATGATGCTCGAGTCCGAGCTCGAGGTCGACGCCGCCGGAGTGCGTACCGCCGCCGAGGAGGCTCTGTCGGCGCTGCGCGACGCCCAGCGCATCCGCGGCTCGCTCACCGGAGCCTCCAACAGCGTGAAGAGCGCCCGCGAGGCACTCGATGCCATGGTCGCCCGCGTGCAGGCGAGCATCGAGCGCGTCGAGGCGCTGGTGGGCACGGGGGAGCCCGAGCCCGAGGAGTAACACCC
>JACCZP010000404.1 GCA_013695885.1 Thermoleophilaceae bacterium
CCTCTGAAGCGAATGACCAAGTCGTCGGTGAAAGGACATAGGCGGCTGATGCGCAAGATGCGGACGTTGAAGCCCGCCAAGGTCTACGGCCGACTCTCCCACCAACTCGCCACCCAGCGCTCGCAGGGCGTGCACTTTCGGCGCATTCGCCGTGTCAACCGCCTCTGCCGCAGCGCGGGACGTAGCTACGTCGCTCGCCCTTACCCGGGTTCGCTGCTCCTGCTCTCGAATTCGAATGTGGATGATCTGACGGCCTCCCCGTGGCTCCGGCTCGCCAGTGATGTCGAGGTGGTGCGAGTGCCGGGGCGGCATCGCACGGTCATGCGCGAGCCGCACGTCCGAGTCGTCGCCGAGGTCATCCAAGAGCGCCTCGACAGGGTGGCTGGCCATTGAGGCGCGGGAGCGTTCGCTGGCGGGTGCACGCCGGCCGAGTGCGCACCGAGACCGTCATCTCGGTCGCAGATCCGGGTGCGTCTTCAACCGGCCGAAGGAGTGAGTATCCAGGCGGCGCCGCCAAGGGCTCGGTTGTGGGCGTCAGAGTACACGGATGACTCGCTGAGAGAGCAGTCTCCGATGCGGTGAGGCGGAAGATGCGAGACTCCCGGCGGAGCGCCGGAGCTACTGAGGAGAACCGACGAATATCTACTACCCCGGACGAGCTCAAAGCCGAGATCGTTCGGCTCGGCCCTTGGCACCTCGACCTCGACGTCACGCCCCGAGGTGAGCACGGCTGCGTTCCTTGAGGCGCCGCCGTGCACTTACGAGGGCTCTGGTCACCTCGATCCCGGTCGAATCACTTTCTTCGACCCTCGACCAGGGTTCGAGGCGATGTTCGGACCGGTCTACCCAGACGGCCACGTTCGTCAACAATCCCAGCGCTCCTTCAACGCGACGGAACTTGCGGCGGGGAGCACTTAGGATGCTCGCCGAGCGGAGCTACCTCCGAGCGCTTTCACCCGGACGGTAGGACGGCACCCGGTGGCGGTGCCCCCCGCGGTCGGTGCCGGCTGGGACCTGGTGGACCGCAAACACCCGACGGACGTTGCGCAAACGATGTACCCGAGCTCGGTCTCCCTCGGGAGCACAGCTTCAACTGGTGACGAAGCCACGTCTATCCGGTTCCGTCCGCCGGCGGACCACTCGGGTAGCCTCGGGGCGAGCCTGGCCGCATGATCGACCGTCTTGTCCTACATATCGGTGTCAACGATCACCGAAATTCCCCACCCCTGATCATCGAATTTCCCCACCCCCGGCGATCGCAGCTCGGAGCTGGCTGAGCTTTTCCCGGTGGCCCCGCATCCGGTAGCTCTCGCCATCGATCGAGACCACGGTGCAGTGATGAAGGAGCCGGTCGAGGATCGCCGCGGCGACGGTCGTGTCCTCGAAGATGTCGCCCCACTCGGCGATCCCGCGGTTGGTGGTGAGGATGATCGAGCCGGACTCGTAGCGGCGGCTGACGACCTGGAAGAAGTGCGAGGCCGCCTCGCCGGGCAAGGGCAGGTAGCCGAGTTCGTCGACGACCAGAACGCCGGGCCCGGCCCAGAAGCGCATCGTGTTCTGCCAGCGCCCCTCGGCGGCGGCCTTCGAGGTCCTCGCGACCAGATCGGCGGCGGTGGTGTAGTAGCCGCGCTGTCCGGACTCGACCGCCCTGCGGGCGAGGGCGACCGCGAGCATCGTCTTGCCGACGCCGGGAGGGCCGATCAGCAGGACGTTCGATCGCTCCTCGACGAAGCGCAGGGTCGCGAGCTCCTTGATCAGGCTGCGGTCGAGGCCGGGCTGGGCGGAGAAGTCGAACTGCTCGAGGGTCTTCTGATGCGGGAAGCCGGCCAGCCTGAGCCGCCGCTGCAAGCGCCGATCCTCGGTCGCTTCGACTTCGGCGCCGAGCAGCAGGTCGAGGAAGTCCGCGTAGGCGGGCTTGTCCTGCTCGGCCGCCTCCAGTGCCGGTGCGAGTCGTTCCGATGCGGTGCGAAGGCCCAGGTAGGCGAGGTGCGAGCGAACCCGCTGATAGCTCGAGTCCTTGCTCATCGGGCGACCTCCGCGGCCTTGGCGTAGGCGGCGAGGTCGACGACGACCGCATCGGCCGCCGATCCCTGCTTGAGCCTGCGGGCCTCGGCGATCGCCGCCTCGCCCGGCGGGCGGTTGGCCTTGCGCTTGCGAGCGGCGGCGCCGGTGGAGAACTGGGCCAAGACCTCCGCCTTGAGGGCGCGGGCGTGCTCGTTCGTGCGGATCGTCTGCGCGGCGCCGGAGGGCGCCCGGCGGTGGCGGGCGACGACTGCGCCCGAGGCCGAGCGGATCTCGACGGTGAGCTCGCCGAGGCGAGCCCCGACCGTGACCCTCTGACCGACCAGCTCGGGGCCGCTGGAGTAGCGGTTGCCCTCGAAGGCGACCATCGCGGAGCGATCGACGGTGCGCTCGACCTCGAGGATCGCGGGGAATGCCTGGGCCGGCAAGGCCAGCAGCGGCTCGGGATCAGCGAGCGAGCCGACCGTCTCGGTGTCTCTGCGCCTGCGGTCGCCCTTGCTGATCGTGAAGCGGTCGAGGTCGGCCTGCGCCTGAGCGGGCGTGGAGACCGGCGCCGAGGTCCACCAGGAGCGGGTCAGGTAGTCGATCCCGCGCTCGACCACCCCTTTGCGCTGGGGGCGCTCAGCTGGGCAGATCGAGACCGTGACCCCGTAGTGCTTAGCGAGCTCGGAGGCCTCGCTGCGCAACCGATCGGTGCCCGGGTTGACGAAGGTGGCCATCCGGTCGGTGCGCCAGCTATGAGCGGTGCCGCCGAAGCGGCGCAACAGCTGATCGAGCGCCGCGGCGAGGTGAGCGAAGCTCATCGCCTCGCTGAAGACGCCGCGGAGTCGCCCCGAGTGAGACAGCGCGCCGACCAAGACGTAAGCGGGGCGCCCCCAGGGGGTCTCGCGAAGCTCGAGCCAGTCGAGCTGCAGCTCGGCGCCGGGGGCATGGTCGAGCTCGACCGTCGCCAGGGCGCCGGCGCGGCAGCAGCCGCATGGCGCACGTAGGCCGAGCTTTCGGATCTCGCGGACCAGGGTCGGGTAGGAGCGGTCGAAGCCGAGGGCGACCAGCTCGTCGAAGAGCACGCTGGCGAACACGTGGCAATCGTCGGCCAAGCGGGCTTCGACGTAGGTGCGCCAGGGCTCGACCGGGCTCGGGGCCGTGCCGCGGGTGGGCTCCCAGCCGGCGAGATGGCGGCGGATCG
>JACCZP010000034.1 GCA_013695885.1 Thermoleophilaceae bacterium
GCGATGAACCGCTTCGAGCACCTGGTCCACACCGCACGGCGCGAGGAGGGCGAGCTCTCCGTCGAGCGCTTCGGCGAGCTCTGGGCGGAGTCCCAGGAGGAGATGCTCGGCGACTCGGTCGAGGTGACCGCGGGCTACCGCTCGTGGTGGTCCTACGTGCCGCACTTCGTGAACGTGCCGGGCTACGTCTACGCCTACGCGTACGGGCAGCTGCTCGCGCTGTCGGTCTACCGCCGCTACCTCGAGGAGGGCGCGAGCTTCGTGCCGAGCTACCTGGAGATGCTCTCCGCCGGCGGCTCGCGGAGTCCGGAGGACCTGGGACGGATCGTCGGCGTCGACCTCACCGACCCGGCGTTCTGGGAGGACGGGCTCGACCTCGTGGAGGCCCAGCTCGACGCCGCGGAGGACGCCGCCCGCCAGACCGGCCGGCTCGGTTAGGAGCGCGCGGGCATCGGCTGCTCGATGCCGGGCGCGGGCCCGTCTCGGCCCGGCGGGACGGCCTACTAGGTGGGCGCGGCGGAGGCGCCGGAAGCCGGCCGCGAGCCCGGCGTCGGCCCCAAGGCCCGGCGCACCCGCTCGCGCCGTGCCTCCTCCCGGGTGAGGCTGGCCTCGAGCATCTCCCGGAGAACTCGCATCTCGTGGCCGGTGGCCACCCGCGGCCGGCCGGGCACCGCGCCGGTGAACGCGTCCCACGCCCGCGCGAAGCCGGTCAGGTTGCCCTCCGCCCCGCGCCGGTGCACGAGGACGCTCGGGCAGATCGAGCCGTCCTTGCCGTCCGTGTAGGCGCCGGCGATGATCGTCTCCTGGCCGATGGCGTCGAGCAGGGCGCGCCGCGTGTCGACCTGAAGGCAGTCGATCCCGAAGCGCAGCGCGTGGGCGGGGTTCGACCGCATCGGCTCCACGGCACTCATGACGGACAGCTTGGCAGGTCGAGAAGCCGATCGGCCGGCGGCCGGTAGGGTGCCCGGGAGGATGACGAGCGAGCTGTACGACGACTTCTGGGAGCTGGTCCCGGAGGCGTCCGGTGCCCCCGCGCGCGAGAAGGTCGACTTCGTGCGCGATCTCGGCTCGGCGGAGCGCGCGCTCGACCTCGGATGCGGCGACGGGATCCTCACCCGCGAGCTCGCCGCGGACGAGCTCACGGCCGCCGACGTCTCGGTGGTCGCACTCAAGCGCGCGCGGGCGCGACTCGCGGGCGCGCGCATCGTCGCGCTCGACCCCCACGGTCCGCTCCCCTTCGAGGACGCTTCGTTCGACCTCGTCCTCTGCGCCGACACGCTCGAGCACGTGCCCGACCTGCGGCGCCTGTTCCCCGAGATCAAGCGCGTCCTGGCGCCGCTCGGCACGCTCGCGATCACCACCCCGCTCCACGACCGCCAGACCGCGCTCGACCTCCTGCGCAAGGGCTTCGACGCCGACTTCGATCCGCTGGCCCCTCCCGTGCACCGCTTCACGCCCGCGACGCTCAGGAAGGTGCTCGGCCTCGCCGGACTCGACCCGCGCGAGCTGACCACCGCGGGTCGCACGATCTTTCTCCTCGCCGACCGCTGAGACGGCCAGGGCGTCCGCCGCGCCCGCTTCTACCCTCCCAGCCGATGTCCAGCCAGTACGTCTTCACCATGCACCGCCTCTCGCGCGTGCACCCACCGCAGAAGACCGTCCTCGAGGACATCTCGGTGTCCCTCTTTCCGGGCGCGAAGATCGGGGTGCTGGGCTACAACGGCTCCGGCAAGTCCACCCTGCTGCGGATCATGGCCGGGCGCGACACCGAGTACCAGGGCGAGGCGAAGCTGGCCCCCGGTGCGACCGTCGGCTTCCTCGAGCAGGAGCCCGAGCTGGACGAGAGCAAGGACGTGCGCGGCAACGTCGAGGAGGGGATGAGGGAGCTTCGCGGCCTGCTGGAGCGCTTCGAGGAGCTGGCCATGAACTACTCGGACGAGACCGCCGACGAGATGGCCCGCGTGCAGGAGCAGATCGAGGCCGCCGACGCGTGGAACCTCGACTCGAGGCTCGACCAGGCGATGGACGCCTTGCGCCTGCCTCCCGCCGACGCCGACGTCGCCACGCTCTCGGGCGGCGAGCGACGCCGCGTGGCGCTCTGCAGGCTGCTCCTCGGTCAGCCCGACCTGCTGCTGCTCGACGAGCCCACCAACCACCTCGACGCCGAATCGGTGGCGTGGCTCGAGCGCCACCTGCGCGACTACGCCGGCACCGTCGTCGTGGTCACCCACGACCGCTACTTCCTGGACAACGTGACCGGATGGATCCTCGAGCTCGACCGCGGACGCGGCATCCCGTTCAAGGGCAACTACACGGGCTGGCTCGAGCAGAAGGAGAAGCGCCTCGAGGTCGAGGAGCGCCAGGACAGCGCTCGGCGGCGGACGATCCACCAGGAGCTCGAGTGGGTGCGCCAGAACCAGGGCGCCCGCCGGCAGGCCTCCAAGGCGCGGATCTCCCGCTTCGACGATCTCGTGGCCGAGGAGGAGAAGAAGCGTCTCGACCAGGTGCAGATCCACATCCCCACCGGGCGCCGCCTGGGCGACGTGGTGGTCGAGGCCGAGGGCGTGATCAAGGGCTTCGGCGACCGCCTGCTCATCGACGACCTGACCTTCACCCTTCCCCGCGGCGGGATCGTCGGGGTGATCGGTCCCAACGGCGCCGGGAAGACCACCCTGTTTCGCATGATCACCGGGCAGGAGCAACCCGACGAGGGCGAGGTGCGGGTGGGGAGCACGGTGGACCTCGCCTACGTCGACCAGTCGCGCGACGCGCTCGACGGCGAGAAGACCGTGTGGCAGGAGATCTCCGGCGGTGCGGACCACATCGAAGTCGGCGGGCGGGAGATGAACTCGCGGGCCTACACCGCGTCGTTCAACTTCAAGGGCGGCGACCAGCAGAAGAAGGTGACCGACCTCTCGGGCGGGGAGCGCAATCGCCTCCATCTGGCCAAGCTCCTGCGCAGCGGCGGCAATCTGCTGCTGCTCGACGAGCCCACCAACGACCTTGACGTCGACACCCTGCGCGGGCTCGAGGAGGCGCTGCTGCACTTCGCCGGGTGCGCGGTCGTGATCTCGCACGATCGCTGGTTCCTCGACCGCATCGCCACCCACGTGCTGGCGTTCGAGGGCGACTCGAAGGTGCGGTGGTTCGAGGGTAACTTCGAGGACTACGAGCAGGCACGCCGCCGCGAGCTCGGGCCGGCGGCCGACCGCCCGCACCGGATCACGTACAAGCGGCTCGTGCGCGGGTAGTACCCGGCCATGGCCGCGAAGCGCGAGCGCGAGCCCTCCGCAGGACCGGGCCGCGACGGGGAGCCGGCGGGCGAGCTCGAGGCGGGGCGGGACGGCGAGAGCAAGCCGCCCACCGCGCGCGAAGCCCGCTACGCGTCCCGAGCGCACGACCGCGAGCACCCGCAGACCCTGAAGTGGGCCGCGACGATGAGCCTGCGCTTCCTGTTGATCGTGGCGGCGCTGACCGTGGTCGTGTACGGGCTCGTGCGGCTGAGCGCGGTCGTGCTGCCGGTGCTGATCGCCCTGCTGCTCGCGAGCCTTCTGGCCCCGCCCGCCGAATGGCTCAAGCGCAAGCGCGTGCCGGGGGTGCTGGCCACGACCATCGTCCTCGTCGGCTCGCTCGCCTTGGTGCTCGGCCTCCTCGCCTCAATCGTCCCGGCGGTCGCCGCGCAGTCCGACGAGCTGGCCGGTCAGGCGAGGGCGGGCTTCCAGCAGGCCACCTTGCTGGTACAGGGACCGCTCGGGATCAACCAGGCGCAGATCGACGGAACCATCA
>JACCZP010000134.1 GCA_013695885.1 Thermoleophilaceae bacterium
GACCCACTCGCCGATCGCGCCGATCGTGTACGCCGCCCGCTGGCCGGCGCGCCCGGCCATAGAGTCGTCGAGCGGCTCGATCGAGCGGTCGGGATCGTCACCCATCGCGATCGCGGCGTCGTGCACCGCGACGCTCAACCCGGTCAGCTCCTGCCGCCAGTCGGCGCATAGACCGGCCATTCGCTCGTCGCCGCGGCGCTCGGCGGTACGCGCCAGGTAGCCGAGGAGCAGGACCACGGCGTCGAGGTCGGTGCCCGCCACCCGGACGGCCTGGCCGCGCTCGAGGAAGCGGTCGAGCACGCCGGCCCGCGTTCCCGCGACCATCGTGCCGAGGCCGGCGGCCGCCGGCGCCAGATACAGGCCGTAGGAAGGGGTCAGCGCCTCGAGGTCGGCCACGAGCCGCCGGGCCGCGGCAGCCGAGCCGCGCAACGCGGTGGCGGCATCCTCGGCGCCGAGGCGCTCGGCGAGTCGACCGTGGTGACGCTCCACGTCGCGGGCGCGTACGCACAGCTCTCGCAGTCCCCGGTTCTCCGTGGGGTGGAGGTCGGGCACGGACCGAACCGCCCCACCGCCGGCCGATCCCGAGGAGCTCACTAGGTCCCGCGGCCGGTCTTCGTCTGGAGCTCGTCGATCCGCTTCGAGGCGTCCGACTTGGAGAGGCTCGGATCGAAGGACTCCCCGGCCTCCTCGGCAAGCGTCCGCAGGTAGGAGGCCTGCGCCCCGGTCATCGGCTCCTCGCCGGTCGTCCAGGTGTCGGGATCCTTCTCGGCGTTCGAGGAGGGATTGACCTTCGGGTTCTCGTGCGTCATGGGCGGTTCCTCACGGAGGGGACGGGACGTATTGGCGGCCGCACGCGTCGGAGTGCCACGGCACGGGTCGAGAGGCAAGCCTAGAATCGGGCCCGCGCGGAGCTACCCGCACCGTCGCGGGGGCGTGGTCTAGTGGTTAGGACGCCGGCCTTTCAAGCCGGAGAACGCGGGTTCGATCCCCGCCGCCCCTACTTCGCCCGCCCGGGCGGCGGTGGCTCCCACGGTCAGTCCGAAGGCGATCGCGCCGAGGATCATTCCCCCGATGTGGCCAAAGAGGGCTCCGGCCACCGCCAGGACCAGTCCGCTGAGCCCCGCCGCGAGGACGGTGCGGAGCAGCGCGAGCCGGAGGAACCCGCCGGTGAGCAGCGAGCAGACGAGCCAGGTACCCGGCCCGACGATGAAGCCGTTCTGCGCGAAGAAGTCCTGCGAGACCGGCAGCTTCAGGGTGATCACGAAGCCGATGCTCACGATCAGCATCTGCACGGCGGTGGCGACCAGGGCGCGATACGGGCTCATCAGCCCCCCAATCGTACGGGAGCGCCTCCCGGGAGCACCGACGGACCTAGACTCGCGGACGCGCCGCCTCGAGGCGGCCGCGGGCGGTTAGCTCAGTTGGTCAGAGCGCCTGCCTTACAAGCAGGAGGTCGCCCGTTCGAGCCGGGCACCGCCCACCTCGTGCTCGCAGGACGAGCCGGAAGCTCCGTTGGAGGTCATCGTCGTAGTCAGTGATCGCGCCCGGCACGCCTTCCTGCCGAACCACATCGAGGGAACGCCGGTTCTCGCGGTCGATGTCGCCGGAACCGCCCCGTGAAGCTCCACGGCGAGGTCCGATTGCTCGAGCCCGGATCGCGCGGACAGGGTCACCGCTCCCGGGCGTGGGCGATCGAGGCCACACCGGACGTGATGATCCGGCTCAAGCGCATCTTCCCCCGCGCCAACGGGCGCCGCTCGGGCGCGATCACGCTGGGCGACACCCCCGACGTCGCCCGCGACATCGAGTGGGTGCTCGAGCGCTGGCCCATGCAGGTGAAGGCCGAGCACCGTGAACGGCTGCTCGAGCGAGCTCGCCAGCACCGCAGGACCGAGGAGGCGGTCGAGGCGATCCTCTCGGGCGACGCACCCCACCTGGACTACGTCGCCGAGCTCGCCCGTCCTGCTCGGGACTATCAGCTGGTGGCCGCAGACCTGGCCCTCACCACGGGGCGCCTGCTGCTCACCGATGACCTCGGCCTCGGCAAGACCATGAGCGGCCTGCTCCTCCTGCGCGATCCCCGGGCCCTTCCGGCCCTGGTGGTCTGCCCCACGCACCTGCCCCAGCAGTGGGCGGACGAGCTCGCCCTGACCCTGCCGTTCCTGCGCCCCCACATCGTGCGCACGCTCGAGCCCTACGATCCGGCTCGCCACCGCTCGATGCACGGCCACGACCCGGACGTGCTCATCATGCCCTACTCGAAGCTCCGGGGCTGGGGGGACGCCCTGGCCGGCCGCGTGCGCACGGTGATCTTCGACGAGGCCCAGGAGCTGCGCCGTACCGATAGCGCGAAGTACACCGCGGCCGCCACCGTGGCCGACGGCGCGCAGTTCCGCGTCGGGCTGACGGCCACGCCGATCTACAACTACGGGGGCGAGATCTACAACGTCATGTCGGTGATCGCCCCGGATGCCCTCGGCGGCAAGCAGGAGTTCGGCCGCGAGTGGTGCGCGAACGAGGGATGGAGCGACAAGGCGAGCGTCGCGGA
>JACCZP010000147.1 GCA_013695885.1 Thermoleophilaceae bacterium
CGGCGTCGGATCGGTGGTCATCGTCGACGGAGGGCGCCCGGTGGGCGTCCTCACCGACCGCGATCTCGCGCTCGCCGTGGTGGCCGACGGCGTCGAGCCCTCCGAGCCTGCGCAGGTGCACATGAGCCGCCCCCTGGTCACCGGTCACACCGAGATGGACATCGAGGAGGCCGCCGCCCTGATGGTCGAGAATCGCATCCGCCGGCTTCCCCTCGCGACGGGGAGCTGCTCTCCGGGATCGTCACCATCGACGATCTGGCCGTGCGCGTCGGGGACCTCGAACTCGCCCAGGGCATGACCGCGGAGGTGGCGCGCGCCGCCCTCCCGGGCTTCTACTTCCGCCAGCGAGGGGGTTGACCGTGGAGACGCTGAGCGCCGCCGAGCGGCGTCGCCGCGCTCGCGTCGAGAGCGTGATCCGGATCATCAGCCCCGGCCTCGATCTCATCCTCGCCGTGGGCGACCGCGTGTCGCGGATCGTCGAGCGCGAGGACCCGGAGTACTACCCGGCGCGCGTGGAGGGGATGGAGCTCGCGCCCCCGCCTGCGCGCGAGCGCGGGTAGGGTGCCCGCATCGCACGCGGCTCGTCCGGCCCTCCGCCGGCGGGTCTGATGGAGGCGAGCGCCGGCGAGCGGGCCGACCAGCTCGCCTGGGAGTCACGCGTGAGCCGGTGGGCCGGGCTCGCCGCGCTCGCGGCGCTGGTGCTCCCGCTCGTGGCGGTGCTCCTCGTGTATGTCGGGATCGGGGAGAGCCCGCGCGAGCCGGCGCAAGGGCTCCCCCTGGTCGACGAGCGCCGGTCGGTCTTCGTGGCGGTTGCTTCGGTGCAGGCCCTGTCGCTGCTGCTGTTCGGTGGTGCACTGGCCTTCCTGATCATTTGCAGCCGGTTCCGCCGGCCCGAGACGCTCCCGGGCGCGCTCCCCATCGTGATCGTCGGCACGCTGGGCGCGGCGGTCGCTGCGGTGATCCCGATCCTCCGGCTGATCGACATCGCGTCCGAGTTCGTCGCGAGCGGCCCGCGCACCCCCGCCCGGGCGCGCGAGCTGGCCCAGGAGGGTTCGGGGACGATCATCGCGCAGGTCGATCTGGCGGCGCGCGTGGCCTTCGGCCTGACCATGGTGCTCGTGGGTGTCAGCGCGATGCGTGCCGGCCTCGTCTCCAGGTTCCTTGGCATCCTCGGGGTAGTGGTGGGAGCGCTCGCCGTGCTGTTCGGTCTCAGCCAGAGCCTCCTGCTCTTCCAGTCACAGCCTCTCCTGTTCTTCTGGACCGGAGCGTTGGCGCTCGTCCTGCTCGACCGCTGGCCCGGCGGGCGCGGGCCGGCGTGGCGGACCGGGGAGGCCACGCCGTGGCCGAGCGTCGCAGAGCACCGGGCGAAGCTCGCGCGGGAGCGCAGCGGTAGGGCCGAGCCGGCGGCGTCGACCGGCACCGAGGAGCCGGAGTCCGGCCCTCCACCGCCGCGCAAGCGCAAGCGGCGCCGGTAGCCGCCGCGCCCCCGCGCCACCCTGCGGATGGAGCTCTTCCTCTTCGCCCTGTGGTGCTTCGCCGTCGCTCTGGCCGGCGGGCTGGCCGGGCTCGTGCTCGGCAACCTGCGGCTGCCGGCCACGCTGGCCCTCGCCTCCACCGCGGCGGCCGGCGCGGGAGCGAACCTCGCCCTCAGCGCCGTGGCCGCCTCGACCGCCCTGACGAGCCACGTGCGCGCCGGGCGCGTGAACTGGGGGCTCCTCGCGTGGATGGCGCCGCCCTCCATCGCCGGGGCGCTGGTGGGCGGCTACCTGTCCGGACTCCTTCCCGAGCGCGCGCTGCTCGTGGCCATCGCCGCGGTGCTCCTCTACTCGGGCGTCGACCTGCTGCGGCCGGGGCGGGGACGGCGGCGCACCGGATCCGATGCCGGACGGGCCGGGCTCGACATCCGCGCCGCCGTGCTCACCGGTGCCGGGATCGGGCTGCTCGGAGGCGTCGTCGGGCTCATTCTCGGCTCGCTGAGGATGCCGGCCCTGCTCCGGCTCGTGGGCGAGGGACCACACCGGGCGGTGGGGACCAACTCCGCGGTGGGCGCCTGCGTGGGGATCGCCGGCGTGATCGGGCACCTGCCCTCGGGGGCGGCTCCCGACCTCGACCTGGTGCTGGTGGGTGCGGCGGCCTCGATCCCCGGGGCGCTGCTGGGCGCGCGGCTCACCGGCCGCCTGGACGAGCAGGCGCTGGTCCGCGCCATCGGCATCGTGCTCCTGCTCGCGGCCGCCGGCGTGGTGGTGGCCGCGCTGCGGTGAGCCTGTCAGGGTGAGCGCGGTGGACGTCGCGGTTGTGATCTTCCAAGGGGTCGACGACCTCGACGTGTTCGGCCCGTTCGAGGTGCTCGCCGAGGCGGGGAAGGCGGGGGCCGACATCCAGGTGCGCCTGGCGTCCATCTCCTCTCTCGAGGAGGTGCGCACGAGCCACGGGGCGATGATCCGGCCGAGTGCGCTCCTCGACGCAGACTACGTGCCCGACGTCGTGCTGGTGCCCGGCGGCGGATGGAACGATCGCGCCGAGCACGGGGCGTGGGCCGAGGCGGAGCGCGGGGACCTGCCCGAGGTCATACGACTCCGCCGCGACGCCGGCGCGGTCATCGCCTCGGTCTGCACCGGCGCCGGCATCGTCGCCGCCGCGGGGATCCTCGACGGCCGCATGGCCTCGACGCACCACCTCACGCATGACGAGCTGCGCGGGCGCGGGGTGGAGGTCGTCGAGGCGCGGGTCGTCGACGACGGCGACATCGTCACCGCGGGCGGCGTGACCTCGGGGATCGACCTCGGGCTCTGGCTGGTCGAGCGGGAGGCCGGTCGGGAGCTGGCCGACCGGATCGCGGACTACATCGAGTACGAGCGCCGGGGTCGGCCGCTTCTCGGCCCGAGCGCCTGACCGGGCCTCAGCCCGCCCCGGCAAGCGTGTGCCGGGCGCCCGCCTCAGCCCGCCCCGGCGGCCACCGCCAGGCGCCGGTAGGCCTCACCCGGCTCCGGATCGCCGAACACGGACGAGCCGGCCACGAAGAGGCGCGCGCCGGCCGCGGCGCAGAGCGGAGCGGTCTTCTCGCCCACCCCGCCGTCCACCTCGACGGGCACCTCACCGGGCAGCACCGCGCGCAGGCGCGACACCTTGGTCGGCGACGAGGCGATGAACGACTGCCCGCCCCAGCCGGGGTTGACGGTCATGCAGACGATGAGATCGGCCTGCTCGGCGGCGCCGAGGGCGAGCTCCGCGGCGGTAGCCGGATTCAGGGCGAGGCCGGCGGCGCACCCCTCCTCGTGGATGTGCTCGAGCGTGAAGTGCAGGTGGGGGGTGGCCTCGTGATGGACGCTGATCGCGTCCGCCCCCGCGCTGGCGAAGTCCGCGATGTGGCGCTCCGGGCGCTCGATCATCAGGTGGACGTCCAGCAGTGCGCCGGCGGCGTGCACCTGGTCGCTCAGCGCCGACACGATCAGCGGCCCGATGGTGATCGGCGGCACGAAATGCCCGTCCATCACATCGACGTGGATGATGCGCGCACCGGCGGCGATGACCTCGTCGACCTGGGCGCCGAGGCGGGCGAAGTCGGCGGAGAGGATCGAGGGCGCTATGCGCCGTTCGCGCGGGGCGACTAGTTGGGGAGGGGTCATGGGCGCCGGCGGACCAGGATACGGACGAAGTCGTCGGAGTGCTCGACCGACAGCACGTCGTCGCCGCTGCGCGTGGCCCAGGCGCGCACGTCGAGCTCGGCGTCGGGGTCGGTGGCGAGGACCTCGAGCACGTGTCCGGGCGTCAGGGCCGTGAGGGTCTGCGCGGCGCGGGCCACCGGGATCGGGCAGGCCAGGCCGCGGACGTCGAGGGTGCGGTAGGGCTCGGGCGGCCGCGATGCGGGCGACGCCACCGCGGAGGGCGCCGGCCGCTCCGGATCCGCGGTCGCCACGAGGCCGCTCTGCACCACCGCGGAGGGTGTCGGCCGCACGCCCACCTCAGACCTTGGCCGCGCGCCGGCCATCGGTGCGGATCTCGGCGAGGATGCGCTCGAGCCGCGGCTCGGCCTCGGTGTCTACGTGGGACATCGCCGCGGCCACGGAGGGATGGACGCCGGCGATCAGCGCGTGCATCTCGTGGGCCACCGCGCGGTAGGAGGGATGGCCCTCGCGGCTGGAGCGGAGCTCGACGAGCTGCATGGCCTCGCGGGCGTTCAGGTCGAGCACGTACCGGATCCGGTATCCCAGGCAGAGTGCGTAGGCCGCCACTTCCGGCCGCCCGATCGCGGTCAGGCGCTCGTGCTCGGCGCGGGAGGTCTCGAGTCCCCGGCGGTAGAGGTCGGCCGTCCCGGCGGACTCGAGCTCCTCGGGCACCCCGGCGCCGAGGTCCGGTGAGAGCGGCTGCCACTGGACGGTGAGCATGCGGTGGCGCTGGAGGTCGCGGAACGCCCCGTAGTCGGAGACCACCTCGAAGCGGTAGCTCACCGCCTCGAAACCGCGGCCGGGCCGGTGCCGGCGGTTCTCGCGCTCCCCCACCAGCTCGGCGATCAGCACGGCGCGCTCGTCGGGCAGGAGCACCGAGACCGCGGAGCGCACCTCGTCCTCGGAGACCGCTGCCGCCTCGAACAGGAGTGAGGCGAGGATGTCGTCCTCCGCGCCGCGGACCTCGAGCAGGCGCACGGACGGGGCGGACGCCGCCTCGGCCCGCGCGCGGTCGAGGCCGAGCCGGGCGGCGAGGTGATCGGCCGTCCCTTCGCGCTGCTCCAGGA
>JACCZP010000175.1 GCA_013695885.1 Thermoleophilaceae bacterium
GCTTCGTGTTGCAGCGGGGGAGTGTGGAGGCCGGTGGAGCGAGCGCCCGTGCCGGTGGTCACACAGTCGCGGGGGCTCTCGCGGCCGCAGCGCGCGCCCCGTCCGCGGCGGCCAGGCCGTCGAGCACGACCACGGCGTCGTCGGCGGGGGCGATGGTCACCGTCCGCCTTCGCGGACGCTCGAATCCGCCCCGCGGGGCTCGCAGCCGCGCACGCTCCACCATGGCGCGCAGCACGACCTTCATCTCGTACTGGGCGAAGGCGGCCCCGATGCAGCGTCGGATGCCGCCGCCGAACGGGATCCACGAGTAGGTGTCGGCCGGACGCTCGAGGAAGCGCTCGGGGCGGAACTCCGCCGGGTCGGGGTAGATCTCCGGGCGGCGGTGGACGAGGTAGATGCAGGGCGCGACGGTCGTCCCGGTGGGCAGATCGAGTCCCGCGACGGTGAGCGGACGGGTGAGCCTCCGGGCGACGAGCATGATCACCGGGCGCAGCCGCAGCGTCTCCTTGACGACGGCATCCAGATAGGCGTCGTCCTCGCCCCGAGCCACCTCCCGCTCGAGCCGTTCGAGCACCGCGGGGCGCCGCAGCAGCCGCTCCCACGCCCAGGCCAGTGCCGTGGCCGTGGTCTCGTGGCCCGCGACGAGCATGGTCATGAGCTCGTCGCGAAGCTCGACGTCCGAGAGCGACGCACCCTGCTCGTCGCGGGCGGCGAGCAGCATGGAGAGGACATCTTCGCGCTCCCCGGCGTCGGGCTCACCGCGCCGGCGGGCGATCTCCTCGTAGAGGATGGCGTCGACCTCCTCGGAGGCGCGCTGGAACGCCCGCCATGAGCTGCCCGGGCCGACGTAGGCGCGCAGGGCGGGCATGGCGAGCAGGGGGAAGTTCCGCGTGGTGAGGTCCAGCATGCGGGCCAGGCGCCCGCCCAGCTCCTCGAGGCGCCCGGCGTCCTCGATGCCGAACACCGCCCGCATGATGATCTCGAGCGTGATGGCCTGGGTGCGCTCGCGCAGGCGGAGCGGCTCTCCCAGCGGCCAGCGCTCCATCTCGCGGTCCGTCACCTCTCGCATGACCTCTCCGTAGCGCTGCATCCGAGCTCCGTGGAACGGCGGCAGCATGAGCTTGCGCTGGCGCAGGTGGCGCGGGCCGTCGAGCAGGAGCACCGAATGGCGGCCCACCACGGGCTCCAGGATCGCGTTGGCCTCGCCGGCGTGCAGGACGTCGGCGTCCCCGGTGAACACCTCCTTGACGGCATCCGGATGCGAGAGCACGACCACGTTCCCGAGGCCGGCCAGCCGCAACGTGAAGGCGTCGCCGTAGCGGCGCGCACAACGCTCGAGGGTGACGAGCGGGCGGGCGGTCCAGCGGGCGGTCTGAAAGGCCAGGGGCGCCGACGGCCCGGGTGGAAGAGTCATGTACGGGACGGTACATGATTCGCTGCCCTCGCCCGGAGCGCCCGCCACGGAAGCTCGTGGGCGTCAGCCCACGATCAGGCGGTAGGCCTCGTGCTCCACGGTGAACCGGGCCCCGCCGCGCGAGAGGATCTCCCCGTCCACGTTGTAGCCGGTGTCGGCCGGGACGTCGAGATCGAGCTCCTCCGCCCGGAAGTGGCGGACGCCGGTCTGGTCGGCGATCCGGCCGGACCGGAGTCCCCACCCGTGGAGCACGAGCCGGGCCCGCGTGCCGGCCTCTATGACCGTCGCGTCCAGCCAGCCGTCGCTCGGGTCGGCCTCCGCCACGCTCGATCCCGCGCCGAAGTGGCCCGAGCTCGACACGATCACCTGCCAGGCGGCGCCGTCGAACACCTCCCGGCCGTCGGCGCTCAGCCGGCACGGAACCGCCGGCTCGGTGAGCGCGGCGCGGGCTGCGCCGAGCACGTAGGCCACTACCCCGAGGCGCTGCTTGTGGGGGGCGGCCAGGCTCGCCGCCCTCGCCGCGAGGCCCGCGCTCGCCACGTTCACGAACGGCCGCCCGTCCATGCGCGCCAGCTCGCGGACGCGCTCCCGGGTGCCGGCCGCGGCGATCCGGCACGCCTCGTCGGGATCGCTCGGCAGCCCCGCACCGCGTGCGAAGTCGTTGGCCGTTCCCGAGGGGATGACCGCGAGCGCCGCTCCCACCTCGCCGGCCGCCGCTGCCGCCGGGGCGATCGAGCCGTCGCCGCCGGCCACGGCCAGCCGGTCGGGCCCGGTGGCGACGGCCTCGCGGAGTCCCACGATCGGGAACACGTCGACGGTCGCCCCGTGGCGGACGAGCAGCCGCTCGAGGTCGTCGGGATCGCAGCCGGTGCCCGAGCCCTCGTTGGCGAGCAGCGCTACGCGCGGCACCGCGCGCGTCCGGGAGGGATGAGGTGGGGCTCGAGTAGCGTCAGGTGGCGGATTATGGCGAGGTGCTTCGTGACCCGGACACTGCCCGGCGACGCCGTCGAGCGCCTGGCGCGCGAGCACGACGTGGAGGTGTGGCCGGACACGATGCCGCCTTCGCGCGACGAGATCGCGCGGCGCCTCGAGGACGGGGTCGAGGGGTTGCTCACCCTCCTGACCGACGCGATCGACGGAGATCTCCTCTCCCGCGCGCCGGCGCTCCGCTCGATCGCGAACTACGCGGTGGGCTCGGACAACGTCGACGTGGACGCCGCCACCGCTCGCGGCGTGCCCGTCGGCACGACCCCCGACGTGCTGACCGAGACCACGGCCGACCTGACCTGGGCGCTGATGCTCGCGGCGGCGCGGCGGCTGGCCGAGGGCGACGCGGTGGTGCGCTCCGGCGGCTGGCGCACATGGGAGCCGAACGGACTGCTCGGCCGCGACGTGCACGGCGCGACCCTCGGGCTCGTCGGGGTCGGACGCATCGGCGGCGCGGTGGCACGGCGCGCCGAAGGCTTCGGGATGGAGGTCCTGCGCCACGGCCGGTCGGGCGGCGTGGCCCTCGACGAGCTCCTCGAGCGCTCGGACTTCGTGTCGCTGCACTGCCCGCTGACCGAGGAGACGCGCGGTCTGGTCGGCGAGCGCGCGCTCGGGCGCATGAGGCCGACCGCGGTGCTCGTCAACACCTCCCGCGGCCCGATCGTCGACACCGACGCCTTGGCCGGTGCGCTGCACGACGGACGCATCGCCGCGGCCGCCCTCGACGTGACCGATCCCGAGCCGCTGCCCGCCGACCACCCGCTGCTGGCCGCACCGAACCTCCTCGTCGTCCCCCACGTCGGCTCGGCAACCCACGCCACCCGCGCGGCCATGGCCGACATGGCGGTGGACAACCTGCTGGCCGCGCTCGCGGGCAAGCGGATGCCCTACTGCGCGAACCCGGAGGTGTACGGGTAGTCACCGTCACTCCCCCAGCACCTTGATCACGAGCCGCTTCGGCCGCCCGCCGTCGAACTCCGCGTAGAACACCTGCTGCCACGGGCCGAGGTCGAGGCGGCCCTCGGTGACCGGGACGATGGCCTGGTGGTGCACCAGGAGGTTCTTCAGGTGGGCGTCGCCGTTGTCCTCGCCCCCGCGGTGGTGACGGTAGTCGCCCGGCTCGGGCAGCAGCTCGCTGGCCACCGCGGTGTCAGGGTCACGCCAGCTCGGAGGAGCGAGCTTGTCGAGCCACTCGAGCGTGTCCTCGAGGATGCCCGGCTCGTCGTCGTTCACCCACACCCCTGCGGTGATGTGCATGGCCGACACGAGCACGAGGCCCTCGCGGACCCCGGCGTCGTCGACCGCGGTCTGCACGTCGTCGGTTATGCGAACGAACTCGCGCCGCCGCTCGGTCTCGAACGTGCGGTAGACGGTGTGGGACCTCATCGGGCTCCTCTCGACCGGGAAACGGGCATGATGGCGGGATGGACCTCGCGCTCGCCGACCGGACCTGCGTGGTGACCGGCGCGAGCCGGGGGATCGGACGTGCGAGCGCCGCCGCCCTCCTGGCCGAGGGGGCCCGGGTGCTGCTCGTGGCGCGCGGCGAGGAGGCGCTGGCCGAGGCCGCTGCGCAGCTCGGGTCCGGGGACCGACTCGACACCCTCGCCCTCGACGTGACCGCTACGGACGCCGGCAAGCAGGTGGCGGCGCACTGCGAGGAAGGGCTCGGCCCGGTCGACGTGCTGGTCAACAACGCCGGGACGTCGTACAACCGTCCGCTGGAGGAGCTCGAGGACGCCGACTGGCAGGCGCAGTGGGAGCTGCACGTGATGGCCTCCCTTCGCCTGATGCAGGCGACCGTGCCGGCGATGGCCGAGCGCGGATGGGGGAGGGTGGTGAACGTCTGCTCCTCGTCGGGCAAGCGGCCGTCGCTGTCGAACGCCGCCTACTCGGTGACGAAGGCGGCGCAGCTATCGCTCTCGCGGGTGTTCGCCGACTCCTACGGCGCCAGCGGCGTGCGCGTGAACGCCGTGGCCCCCGGCCCGGTGGAGACGCCGCTGTGGCTGGAGGAGGGCGGCATGGCCGACCAGGCGGCCACCGCCCAGGGTACGTCTCGCGAGGAGGCCCTCGAGGCGACGCGGGCCAAGGTGCCGATCGGGCGGTTCGGCGCGGCGGAGGAGATCGCCGCGGCGGTGGTCTTCCTGTGCTCGGAGGCGGCCTCGAACGTGTCGGGCGCGGCGTGGTCGGTCGACGGCGGGAGCGTGCCGATCATCCTTTGAGACGGCGCGCCGACCGGTCCAGGCTATCGCCCGCGGTACCTCGGGGGTGATCGAGGCGGTACCCCGGGGGTGATCGCGGGCGACCCGCCCGGGTGATGGGCGCGGTAACCCGCGGGCTGCTAAAACCCCTTCGTGACCTCCCTTACGAGCAGGCGTGGCGGAACCCTCGCGTTCGTCGGGCCCGCCGCCCTCTTCGCCGTCGCGGCGCTCGTGATCGCCGGGACCCTGGTGGCCGGCGCCGAGGCCACGCGCGGGCTCAGCTACCTCCTCACCGGGGTCATCGCCCTGGCCGTGCTGCTGGCCGGAGCGGGATGGCTGGTCGATCGCCGAAGGCTGAAGCGCCTCGCGGAGCAGACCGGCGAGGTGGACGATCAGCTCGAGGAGGCCCGTCGCGCCGCCTCCGAGCGCGAGCGCGAACGCGACGAGGCGCGCCAGAGCGCCGACCAGCGCGGCCACGACCTCGAGCGCGAGCGGCACCTCCGGGGCCGCGTCGAGCGAGCGCGGAAGGCCGAGCGCGAGTGGTCGCAGGAGCTCCGCGGTCAGCTCATGGCCATGCACCGCGAGCGTGGCGCGCTCGGCCGGACCGACGACGTGCGCGAGCTGGTGCTGCGTACTGCGGTCGAGCTCATGGAGGCCGAGAAGGGGATCCTCCTGGCCCGCGATGACGCCGACGGCGACGGCCAGCTCGACCTCGCCGCTCATCAGGGCTTCGATAACGACCCCGCCGACAGCGCGGTGGCTCAGCGGTTCTCCCGCGAGGTGATCGAGCGCGACGTGGCCGTGCGCGAGGACGACCCACAGCAGCTCGAGGGCTCGACCGGCGCCGATCACGAGATCCGCAACCTCGTGGCCATCCCGATCTACGTCCACGACCGCTTCAGCGGAGCCGTGGTGTGCGCCAACCGCGAGGGCGGATTCGGCGAGTTCGACGACCAGGTTCTCCTGTCCCTGGGCGACCACGCGGGCGCCGTGCTCGACTCCTCGCGCCTCCAGGGCGAGCTGCGGAGCAGCTACCTGGCCACCATCCGGATGCTGGGCGAGGCCCTCGAGGCCAAGGACCCGCTCCTGCGTGGGCACTCCGACGACGTCTCGCGCCACGTTTCCGCAGTGGCCGAGCGCATCGGGATCCCGTCGGACGAGCGCGAGCGTCTGGTGTTCGGCTCCCTGCTGCACGACGTGGGCAAGATCGGCATCTCCGAGCGCATCCTGCTGAAGCCGGGGCCGCTGACCCGTGAGGAGCGGGCGGTGTGCGAGCTTCACCCGCGCATCGGCTACCACCTGATCCAGCACGTGCCCGCCCTGAAGGGCATGGCGCCGGCGATCCTCCATCACCACGAGCGCTTCGACGGGGGCGGCTATCCCTCCGGACTCGCCGGCGAGCAGATCCCGCTGGAGGCGCGCATCGTCTGCGTGGCCGACTCGTTCAGCGCAATGACCGCCGAGCGTCCCTACCGCGCGTCGGTGTCGATGAGCGACGCCTGCGAGGAGCTCGAGCGCTGTGCGGGCACCCAGTTCGATCCCGAGGTGGTGCGGCTGTTCGTGGCGGAGGTGCGCCAGGGCCGCCAAGCGCCGGCGCCGACGCCCTCCCTGCTCGACGATCCCGAGATCGCAGTGCGCCGCAACGGCGACGAGCCGATCCTGGGCGCGAGCTCGTTCGCCGTCACCGACAACCTGACGCTCCTCTATTCCTACCGGCACCTGCTCGAGATGGCGAACAACGAGGCCGAGCGGGCGTCGGTGCAGGACTCGACGTTCTCGGCGCTCGTGCTCGAGTTGGTCGACATCGCGGAGCTCAACCGTCGTGAGGGCTACGCGGCCGGCGACAAGGCGATCGTCGGGGTGGCGCGGGTACTCGATCGCGTGGCCGCTCGCGCCGGGGGGACGGCGGCGCGCCTCGGGGGGCGGCGACTCGGCCTGATCGTCCCGCGGGCCGGCGAGGAGGAGGCGGCCGGGCTCCTCGACGAGCTCGGGCACGAGCTCGAGCAGGGGCCGTTGGTGCGCGTGGCGCGCGCCACCTGGACCGCCGGCGAACGCGGAAGCGAGGTTGTGGACCGCGCCTGCGCCGGGCTGCGCGCGGGCGCACCGGCCTCCTGAGC
>JACCZP010000198.1 GCA_013695885.1 Thermoleophilaceae bacterium
GCGCTGGCCAGGGCCAGGTGGCCCACATCGGCGTGGGAGTGGGTCGAGAGGCGGAAGTGGGTGTCCTGCACCACCGTGTCGATCGACACTGCCTGGGCGGCCCCGGTGAGGACCACCGCAGCGTCGTCGCCCGGCCCCCGGAGCACCCGGCCACCGCGGGAGCGCAGGCGCGCCTCGATCGCCGCTACGAGCTCGAGCTCACCCACGGAGCCCCGCCTCTCGCGCCGGGCGCCGCGGCGCATCGGACGGCCGAGCCCAGAGCCACCCGAGCGGGGTGCTGCGCGCGCCTACTCGCCGGGGACGCCGTCGTCGGCGCCCCCGGTGTCCGTCTCCGAGTCGGCTTCCGGCGGCGAGGGCTGCGGCGTGGGCGTTGCCGGCGGGGGGGTGTACGGGGTTCCAGCCCCACCGGTGCCGGTGCCGTACTGCTCGGTCGACTGAGCCTCCTGCGAGGTGGGATCCGGCGCCGGCGCGCCCCCCGAGGCGTAGCGGCCGTAGAACGGCGTGAACTGCACCGGGTTCTCAGGACTCTTGAAGCTTCCGCACCCGCCGCCCCCGGTGGCCCGTCCCATGAATGCCCCCCAGATCGACGCCGGGATCGTGCCGCCCGCCACGTCGACCCCGTGCACGCCGCGCATCTCGCGCTGCGCGTTCGGGTAGCCCACCCACACCGAGGCCGCGAGCTTCGGCGTGTAGCCCACGAACCATGCGTCGTTGAAGTTGTCGGTGGTGCCCGTCTTGCCGGCGGCGGGACAGCCGATGTCGGCCTTCTTGCCGGTGCCCGCCTCCACGTTCTTCTCGAGCACCTTGGTCACCTCGGCGGCCACGCCGTCGCTGAACACCCGCTTGCGCCGGGGCTTGCCCAACTCGTCGGACTTGCCGTCCGGGAAGTCGACCCGGCGGATGGCCTTCGGCCGGGATCGCATGCCGCCGGCCGCGAGGGTGGCGTAGGCGTTGGCCATCTCGAGCGGGGAGACCCCGAGGCGCAGGCCGCCGAGCCCCTCGGCGGGGAACCCGTCGAGCTTCGAGGTGATGCCCATGAGGCGGGCGGTCTCGGCCACCCGTTCGGGCCCGAGGTCCACGTCGAGCTGGGCGTAGACCGTGTTGTCGGACTTGAGCGTGGCCTTCACGAGGTCCATGCGCCCGCCGTAGGAGCCGTCGTAGGTCTGCACCTCGTAGTTCTCGGCGGTGCCCGGGAGGTCGAGGTCGAGCTTCTTCGAGGTGTAGTAGGTGCTGCGCGGATCGACCCCGCGGCGCAAGGCGGTGGTGAGGACCATAGTCTTGAAGGCCGAGCCGGGCTGGCGCTTGCCCTGGGCGGCGAGGTTGAACGTGCGCTCGTCGTAGGTGCCGCTCGAGGTCATCGCCCGGATGTAGCCGGTCTGCGGATCGATGGCCACAACGGCCGAGCTCGGGTCGTCGGGGTAGCCGAGCTGGTTGGCGATGGCCTCGCGGCCGGCCTTCTGGAGCTTGGGGTCGATCGTCGTGTGGATCTTGAGCCCGCCGCGCCGGTACACGGACACCCCGTACTCCTCGATCAGCTGCTCCTGCACGTAGTCGAAGAAGTGCGGCTCCCGGCGCTTCGTGTAGCGGTTGCCGCGCCGCAGACGCATGTCCTGGACCATGGCCCGCCGGGCGCGGCGGCGGAACGAGGGGCACCGCTTGACGCATGTGTCGATCATCTGCTGGAGGACCTGGTTGCGCCGGGTGATCGCCGCCTCGGGGTTGCGGAACGGGTTGTACTGGGACGGCGCCTGCGGCAGGCCGGAGAGCAGGGCCGACTCGGCGAGGTCCAGGTCCTTCGCGTGCTTGGCGAAGTAGGTCTCCGCCGCGGCCTCCACCCCCACTGCGGTGCGGCCGTTCACGGTCCCGTAGGGCACGGAGTTCAGGTACTCCTTGAGGATCCACTGCTTCGAGCGACGGGCCTCCATGTCGGAGGCCAGCTTGGCCTCGCGGATCTTGCGCTGGACGTTGCGCTCGGGGTCCTTGATGTAGAGGGCGCGGACGAGCTGCTGGGTGATCGTCGAGCCGCCCTGGACGGTTCTCCCGGACTCGAGGTTGGCCAGCCCGGCGCGGACGATGCCCTCGAAGTCGACGCCCTCGTGGCTCCAGAAGCGCTCGTCCTCGATGGCGACGGTGGCGTTGCGCAGATCGCGCGGGTGCTGGTCGGCGGGGACGGGGGCGCGGATCTCGTCGGAGACGACGTAGCCGAGGAGCGACCCGTCGGCGGCGAAGATCTGGGAGGAGCGGCCCTTGTCCTGGGGCACGAGCTCCTCGATCGGCGGCGTGGTGGCCGCGATGGCCACGACCCAGCCTACGCCCGAGAGACCGCCGATCCCGGCGCCGACGGCGAGCACGAACAGCACGAAGAGGCCGGCGCTCGTGCGGCCGGCCAGGCCGCGGCGCCCGCGTCGGCGTCTCTGTCGCTTGCGCTGGGTCAAGGGGTGGGACCGGGCGCCGTGTGGTCGCCGGGGCCGAGGCGGCCGTCCGGCCGGCTCGGGGCTCTAGGTCTCGGTGCGGGAGGATAGACCTTCACGGTGGAGACGTTCGAGGGCCCTGGCGCGCAGTCCTGCCGCCACCTCACCCCGCGTTACCACCGTGGGGGCCTGCTTGGAGATCGTGATGCGCACGCCGTCCTTGTCGACCTCGGCCACGGACACCTCGGCGTCGGGCTCCTCGGCGAGCACCTCGAGGGCGCGTGCCGAGTCGGCCTCCGGCGGTATCCAGACCGAGACCTCCACGCGCACCCGGGGGTCGATGATCGTGTGGTTCTCGATCGTCGACTGGGACAGCATCTCGTTGGGGATGATGATCCGGCGCCCGTCGTCGGCCCGCATGTAGGTGTAGGAGAGACGGACGTCCTCGATCGTCCCCGTGTCCTCGCCGAAGGTCACCAGGTCACCGACCCGGATCGGCTGGGTGATGACCAGCTGGATCCCCGCGATGAGGTTGGCGAACGTCTGTCGGGCCGCGAAGCCCACGACGATCCCGAGCACGGCCGAGGAGGCGAGCACGGCGGTGGCCGTGCGCCGAACGGGCTCGAACTGGGAGACCGCGAGCGCGATGCCCACGACCAGGATCGTCGCGTACAGCAGCCGGCGCACGATCCGTAAGCGGGTGTCGAGGCCGGCGGTGGCCGCGCCCTCGGCGACGGCCCGGGAGAGCCTGCGGCCGCGCCGTGCGAACCACCGGTCGAGCACCTGGGCGAGCGCGAGCGCGAAGAGCAGCGTGATCCCCGCCGAGATGTAGCTCTCGTAGGCCTGGTACACCGTCTCAGGACTGGGAACCTTGGGGGACATGGGCGGCGGGCAGGCTAGTTGCGGGCACGGGCAGGAGTCCGGTCGGGTCGGGGACGCGACCGTCCGAGCGCCGCGGGCCGCGTTCGACGCCGTGCTGCTCGACGCGTTCGGCACGCTGGTCGAGCTCGAGCCGCCCGCCCCGCGGCTGCGAGCCGGCCTGTGGGAGATCGCACGGGTCGACGTGGGCGAGGCCGCGGCCGGCCGCGCCTTCCGGGCGGAGATCGAGCACTACCTGGCGCACCACCTTGAGGGTCGCGACGCGGGCTCGCTCGACGCCCTGCGCGCCGACTGCGCGGAGGTCATCCGGCGCTCCCTGGGACTGGCGGACGGAGCCCACGCGGCGGTGCGGGAGGCCATGCTCGGGGCCATCCGCTTCGTCGCGTACCCCGACGCCGCGCCCGCACTCGCCGCGTTGCGGTCCTGCGGGATGCGCCTCGTGGTGGCCAGCAACTGGGACTGCTCCCTGGCCGACGCGCTGGCCTCCGCAGGGCTCGGCGGCGCCGTCGACGCGGTGGTCCACTCGGCGAAGGTGGGCGCGGCGAAGCCCGACCCGCGCCTGTTCGCTGCGGCGCTCGAGGAGGCCGGCGTGTCGCCCGAGCGCGCCGTGCACGTGGGCGACTCGGTGGAGCACGACGTGGAGGGAGCGCAGGCGGCGGGCGTGACCTCCGTGCTCGTCCGTCGCGTCCCCGGCGCCGGAGGGCCGGCCGACATCGCCGGGGCGCCGCCCGGCACCGCGGAGATCCGCTCCCTGGCCGAGCTGCCGGCCCTACTCTCTGCCTCGGGATGGCGCCGATGAACGAGCTCGACCCTCCAGGCCCCGGCCCCCTCGGAGGGCCGGCGCCCGGACCCGCGCTCGGCGGTCGACGCCACGTTGTCGAACCCGCCGTCGTCCCCGCTTCCGCCGAGCCGCCCGGGCGCGCCGACGGGGCGCCGCGCTGGCCCTTCTGGCACGGCCTGGCCGCGATGGCGCTGGCGGCGGTGATGCTCGTGGCGCTCACGATCCCCACGCTGCTCGTGGCCCGACTGCTCGGAGTCGCGACCGCTCGACCGGGACCGGCCTTCACGGTCGCACTGACCATCCTCAACGACGCCGTGCTCGTGGGCTGCGCGGTGGGGGTGGCGGCGCTCACCGTCCGCCCACGCCTGCGCCACTTCGGGCTGAGGGCGACGCCGCTGTGGCCGGCGGTCGGCTTCTGCGCGCTCGGCATCGGCACGTACTTCGTGTTCGGCGCCGTCTTCGGGCTCCTCTATCCGGAGCAGGTGAGGCAGACCACCCTCGACAAGCTCGGTGCCGGTGAAAGCACGGCCGCCCTCGTGGCGATCGGCGTGCTCCTCGTGGTGGTCGCACCGCTCGTCGAGGAGTTCTTCTTCCGCGGCTTCCTCTACCGGTCGCTGCGCACGCGGCTTCCGATTCCGCTGGCGGCACTGGTCGGCGGCGCCGTGTTCGGCAGCGTCCACCTGAGCACGGGGGCAGCCGCCACCCTGCCGCTCTCGGTGCTCGGCGTGACCTTCTGCCTGATCGTCGAGCGCACGGGATCGCTCTATCCGGTGATCGCCCTCCACGCGATCGTCAACGCCCTCGCGTACTCGGTCTCCCCGGAGGCTCCGGACGGCTCCGCGACCGTCGCCCTCCCCCTGCTTGCGGCCATGCTCGCCGGCTGCCTGCTGCTGCCGCGGCTCGCTCGGCGGTCAGAGGTGCCGGGTCCGGTCGAGCCGGTGCCGGCGCCGGTCTGAGCGCGACTCCGGTAGGCTCCGGCTCATGTGGCGTTCGTCACTCGCACTCGTGGCCACCACGGTGCTGGTGGCCGCCGGAGCTGTGTCCGCCTCGGCCGCGCGGTCGGGCTCGCGCGGCGCGCCGGAACGGGTCGGTCCCGGGGTGGAGGCGAGCGCGGCGATGGCCTACGACGGGCGGCGCTGGGTCATGGCGGGCGGCCGGGTGCCGATCGTCGGCCGCATCTCCGACCAGGCGCCCGGGGCCACGGTGTCCGTCGAGGTGACCTCCCGCGGCCGGCGGGTCGCGCAGGACGACGTGTCTCTGGGGTCGGGAGGACGCTTCGAGAGCGCGTTCACGCCGCGACGGCCCGGACGGTTCCTGATCTCGGTCATGCACGCCGAGGCGGAGGTGGCCTCGACCTCGGTCCACGCGGTGGCCGCACGAGCCCGTCGCGGGTCGCGAGGGATGGGGGTACGGCTCCTCCAGAACGGCCTGCGCTCGATGGGATACGCGACCTCGACGGGCGGCCGGTTCGACGCCGCCACCGCTCGCGCCGTGATCGCCTATCGCAAGGTGAACCGCATGGCGCGGCGCACCTCCGCGACCCGGCGCATCCTCGGCCGGGTCATGGCCGGCGAGGGCGCCTTCCGACTGCGCTACCCGCGTGCAGGTCGCCACGTCGAGTTCGACTGGTCGCGCCAGGTGCTGGTCCTGGCGCGCGACGGGCGCGTCGAGCGCGTCTACCACGCCTCTTCGGGCAAGGCCTCCACGCCGACGGTGTTCGGTACGTTCCGCTTCTACCGCAAGACGCCCGGCACGAACGCCAAGGGCATGGTGCACTCGAGCTACTTCATCCGCGGCTACGCGATCCACGGCTACCGCTCGGTGCCCACACGCCCGGCGAGCCACGGGTGCATCCGGGTCCCGATCCCGAACGCGTGGTCGGTCTCACGGTCGATCTCGCTCGGGGACCGGATCCACGTGTACCGCTGAGGCGGGCTACTTGCGGATGTAGTTCGCGAGGAGGCTCAACGCCAATCCGTAGAGCAGCAGTCCCAGCACGCCGGTCGCGATCCGCTGCGCCCAGATGTTCTGGCCCTCGACCAGCCGCGCGAACGGCGCCACCAGGACGTCGTTGACGTCGTCCACGGCTTCCCGGAAGCCGCCGCTGCGCCGCTCCCGATCGCTCTCCTTCGGAGCGGTGGGCGTCGGCTCGAGGGCATCGGCGACCTTCGCCCGCTGGCCCTCCGAGGCCTCGCTGGCCAGATCGGTGGCAAAGAACGAGAAGCTGACGATGATCACCAGGCTCGCGAGGAGCGCGACGAGACGCAGCAGGCGGGCGATGAGGCTCATGGCGTGGCTACCATAACTCGCCGCCAATGACGCCCCCCGCGAGCCCTTCGATGAGCGCCGCGGGCGCCCGCGAACGCCTGGTGGCCGAGCTTCGCGCGCACGCCCTGGTGATCGGTCGCGTGACGCTCACGAGCGGCGCCGAGGCCGAGTACTACGTGGACGCCAAGCGGGCGATCCTGCGGCCCGCCGGCTTCAGGGCGCTCGGCGAGCTCGTAGCCGCCGAGGCGCTCGCCCGGGGCGCGACGGCCGTCGGCGGCATGACGATGGGCGCCGATCCCGTGGCCTGCTCCGCGCTGGCGGCCGGGGCGGACGTCCGGGCCTTCTTCGTACGCAAGGACCGCAAGGCGCACGGCCTGCAGCGCTGGATCGAGGGGCCTCCGCTCGAGCCCGGCGAGCGCTGCCTGGTGGTCGAGGACGTGGTGACCACCGGCGGTTCGACGCTGGCCGCGCTCGAGCGCGTGCGCGAGGAGGGCCTCGAGGTGGTGGGGGTGGTCTCGGTCCTCGATCGGCTTGCGGGGGGCGGCGAGGCGATCGAGCGCGCGGCCGGAGCGCCCTACGTCGCGCTGACCACCATCGACGACGTCCATCCCGAGCGCCCCGACCGCTGACCGGCGGCTCGGGCCGACGGCCGACGCACCGAGGAGTTGCGGGGCGCGGGCAGGCCGCCGCCCGACTTGGGCTCCGGCCCCCGGTTAACCTGCCCCGGTCGTGCGCGGGAAGTGGATCCTCCGAACCGTCCTGGTCCTCGTCTGTGTGGCGGTGATCGTGATCCCGGCGTTCTCCGTGGGGACGGGGACCGAGTTCCTGATCTGGCTGGCGGCCGTCGCCGGCGTGGTCGGGGCCTCGGTCCTCATCCACAGGCTCGTCGAGCGCCGAACGCGCGAGTCCTGACCGAAGGAAGGCCATGAGAAGCCGCAGGCTGGGAACGCAGGGTCTCGAGGTATCCGAGCAGGGGCTCGGCTGCATGGGCATGTCCGAGTTCTACGGGCAGCGCGACGAGGACGAGGCGCTCGCCACGATCCACCGTGCGCTCGACCTCGGGGTCACCCTCCTCGACACCGCCGACATGTACGGGCCGTTCACCAACGAGGAGCTGGTGGGCCGAGCGGTGCGCGACCGTCGGGAGTGGGTCGTGGTCGCCACCAAGTTCGGCAACGTGCGCTCCAAGGACGGCGGCTTCCACGGCATCCGCGGTGACGCCGGCTACGTGCGCGAGGCCTGCGACGCCTCGCTGCGCCGCCTGGGCATCGACTTCATCGACCTCTACTACCAGCACCGCGTGGATCCCGAGGTGCCGATCGAGGAGACCGTCGGAGCCATGGCCGAGCTGGTGGAGGCGGGCAAGGTGAAGTACCTCGGGCTCTCCGAGGCCGGGGCCGACACCATCCGCCGCGCGCACGCCGTCCACCCGATCTCCGCACTCCAGACCGAGTACTCGCTGTGGGAGCGCTCGCTCGAGGCCGAGATCCTGCCCACCGTGCGCGAGCTCGGCATCGGGCTCGTGCCCTACTCGCCGCTGGGGCGCGGCCTCCTCACCGGGCGCTTCTCCTCGGCCGATGACTTCGACTCCGAGGACTCCCGCCTGTCCCGCTTCCCCCGCTTCCAGGGTGAGAACCTCGAGCAGAACCTGCGCCTCGTGGACCAGGTGAAGCAGATCGCCGAGGAGAAGGGCGTGAACCCCGGCCAGCTCGCACTGGCCTGGGTGCTCGGCCAGGGCGAGGACGTGGTGGCCATTCCCGGCACCAAGCGCCGCACCTACCTCGAGGAGAACGTGGCGGCCTCCGAGGTCGAGCTGACCGCGGAGGATCGCCGGCGCCTCGAGGAGGCCATGCCGGTGGGCGCGGCCGCAGGCGACCGCTACTCCGACATGAGCTCGGTCGGGCGCTGAGCCCGTCTCGAGGCCCGTAGGCGCCGGCCGCCTCGTGCTCGTCGCCGTCCGCATGGCCTGGCAGTTGGTGATCACGTTCCCGATCCGTGAGATGACGAGGGACGAGGAGGCGAGGACATCCACCCGCGAGCGTCTCATGCTCGGTTGGAGCGGGATGCGGGATGGCATCTCGCTGGCCGCCGCGCCGTTGCAGGAGGGCGTGGACGGGGACGCGCAGGAGAGCGCCGAGGCCTTCCGACGCCTGCGGTCGAAGCTGATCTCGGCCGAGCGCGAGACCATGCAGAGATGCGGAAGCGCGGCGACCTGGACGGCGAGGTGCTGCGGCGGATCGAGCACGACCTCGACCTGGAGGAGTCGAGGTTGGAGGACTAGCGTCGACGGAGCTCGCGCGGTGCCGACGCCTCGGCGCCGGAGCTGCTCCAGGTGTGCGCCTAGGAGGCTGGGTCGGCGCCGTTCGTGGCGACGGGGTCGGCGCCGTTGGTCGCGACCGGGTCCGGTGCGAGCGGCTCGAGGAGGAAGCTCTCCGTCGCGATGTCGGGCTCGATGTGGTTGTCGCTCATGAAGGCGATGACCCTGCGGCGGGTGAGTCCCTCCACCGCGGCGACGAGGTCGCCGCGCATGGTCTGCTGAAACGCCCGTCGGGTGTCGAGCACGAGCTGCTGGCGGCCGCCGGCCACGAGGCTCCGCTCGGCCTTGGTCAAGCCGTTCTCGAGCAAGCAGACCACGAGGTCGTCGCGGATGGAGGTCCGCGCCTTGGTGGGCCCGCGCCCGATGTACTCGGAGAAGGCGTGGACGACGGCGTTGGAGATCGCAGCGTTCAGCTGGCCCCCCTGGAGGACCTCGACGGGTGCGTGGTTGGCCATGACGGCCTCACTTCCGGTCTCTTCGGGGCGTAAGACCAGGCGAAGGGCGAAGAGACGCTAAGACCCGACGAGCAGCGCTTGCCCTTGGAAGGAGAGCAGGGCGGTCGTCCGGCGGACCTGACACTGCCGGGCCCTGCATATCGGCACGCCCCGAGCTGGATTCGAACCAGCGGCCTACTCCTTAGGAGGGAGTCGCTCTATCCATCTGAGCTATCGGGGCCTGGGCGGCTGACGATACCGGCGTGAGCCCTGGCCCCAGCCACGCTCAGCCTTCCGCGGCCCGCACCGGGTTGCCGTGACGAAGCCCCCCTACTCCTCCTCGTACAGCGACTCCGCCGCCATCTCGGCGCCGGCGGGCCCCCAGAGCTTCACCTCGAGGTAGTCGCCGGTGTAGTTGTCGAGGGATATCAGCGTGAAGCGGTCCTCGGCCAGGACGCATTGGTCGGTGGTGGTGGGGCCGAGCTCGGCGGTTGCCACCGCGCCGTTCGGGACGAGCGCCACGCCCCACACGAGTGCGATCTCCCCGCGCCGGCCGTAGGGTCCGCGCCACGTGCCGAGGACCTCCTCGGAGAGGTCGAGGGACCATTCGGGGTTGGCCTCGGCCGTCTCGTCGGTGTAGTCGGCGCGGGCCTCGAAATCCGCGGCCTCGGCGCCCTCGTGCTCGCGGGAGAACGAGACGTACCCGAACAGCTCGAACCCGTTGGCGGTCGGCGCGGTGGCGGGGAGGTAGGTCCGGCCCTCGTAGGTGCGGTCCGGGAACCACGTCACCTCGCCGGGCTCGCCGAGCTCCTCGTCGGTCTCGATCCGCGCGCAGGCCTCGAGGAAGCGCTCGGCCAGGGCCTCGGCCCAGCGGCCGTAGGGGATGGCCTCCTGCGGGTGCTCGGCCACGAATCGGGGGATGGGTCGCTCGGCTACCGCCATGGGGCGGTCAAGCTACACGGCGCGCCAGGTCAATCGAGCAGCAGCCACACGCTGACGGCCACGCCGAACACCAGGATCACCGCCCGTAGCAGACTGGCGGACAGGCGCCGGGCCACCACCACGCCGGCCTGGCCGCCGGCGTAGCTGGTCACGGCCATGACCAGGGCCGGCGCCCAGGCGATCGGCGTGACCAGCGCGAAGAACGCCACCGACACGAGGCCGACCACCAGCGAGAGCAGGCCCTTCAGGGCGTTCAGCCGCTGGAGCGAGTCGCTCACGCCGAGGGCGAGCACGGCCAGCAGCATGATCCCGAGCCCCGCGCCGAAGTAGCCGCCGTACGCCGAGCCGGCGAAGGCCATCGCGTGCAGGCGGACGCCGCCGCCCCGCGCGCCGCGCGCGGGGCCCGCGCGCCGGGAGATGGCCGGCTGAATGGCCAGCAGCGCGCAGGAGAGGAGGATCAGGAACGGCACGATGCGCTCGAACACCCACGCGGGGATCGCGATCAGGAGCACCGCCCCGAGCAGGGCGCCCGCCGCGCTCGTGGCCGAGAGCTCGAGCGCCCTGCGCCCCTGCCCACGCAGCTCCTCGCGGTAGCCCACCGATCCACCCAGATAGCCCGGCAGCACGGCCACCTGGTTGGTGACGTTCGCGGTCACGCTCGGGTAGCCCGCGGCCAGCAGGGCCGGGAAGGAGATCAGCGAGCCGCCGCCCGCCACCGCGTTGACCGCCCCCGCGAGGAAGCCCGCGAGGGCCAGGAGCAGTGCGGCGGTAGGACCGAGGTCGACCATCGCCGGCGCTCAGACGCCGCCGGGCGTCGCGGTACGCCGGCCGGCGGCCGGGCGACCCGGCGCCTCCGCCGGGTCCGTCAGGCCTCGACCGGGTTGGAGAGCGTGCCGAGGCCGTCGACCTCGACGGTCACCTCGTCGCCCGCCTTCAGCAGCACCGGCGGCTCGCGGGTGAACCCCACCCCCGCCGGGGTGCCGGTGGCGATCAGGTCGCCGGGGCCGAGCGTCATCCCCTGGGACAGGAAGGACACGAGCTCGGCCACCGTGAAGACCATCTCGGCCGTGGTCGAGTCCTGCATGATCTCCCCGTTCAGGCGGCAGCGCACGGAGAGCGCCTGCGGGTCGAGCACCTCGTCGGAGGTGAGGATCCACGGACCGCACGGGGCGAAGGTGTCGATCGACTTCGAGCGCGTCCACTGCTTCCCGGGCGCGGCGAGCTGGAGGTCGCGCGCCGACACGTCGTTGACGTTCACGTACCCGAACACGTGGTCGAGGGCCTTCTCGACGGAGACGCGCTTCGCCGGGCCGCCCATCACCACGCCGAGCTCGGCCTCGTAGTCCGCCCGCTCGGTGATGGCGGGGATGCGGATCGGGTGCCCGGGGCCGCAGACGCTGCTCGAGAACTTGGCGAACACGATCGGCTCCTCGGGCAGCTTCGAGCCCGTCTCCTCGGCGTGGTCGCGGTAGTTGAGCCCGATCCCGATCACCTTCGGCGGCTGCGGGACGGGGGCCAGGAGGGTGACCTCCGCTAGCGTGGGTCCCACCCGGGCCGAGGCTCGCAGCCGCTCGGCCTCGTCCCGGCCCGCGGCGATCAGCTCCACCATGTCGGGCACGTCGAGCTCCGCCACCCGCCCGTCCTCGACGCAGCCCACGCGCGGTGCTCGCTCGGGCGAGGGGCGGTAGGTGACCAGCTTCAACGGACTACTCCTCCCGAATCGGATCGGTGCGGCCGTGAGCCTCGCACAGAGCGGCCGGGACGGTCACACGAGGAAGGAGGCGACGAGACCGACGGCGAGCACCAGCACGGTGCTCCAGGCGATGGCCGCCGCGGTGAGCGCGCGGTCGAGCCCGTAGGTGGAGGAGACCACGAGCGTCTGGATCCCGGCGGCCATCGCAGCCTGGGAGAGATAGGTGCCGGGCACCTCGACCAACGTCGCGGATAGGGCAAGGAGCACGGCCGGCGGCACGGCGAGCTTCAGAAGCACGGCCGCGGCCACCGGGCTGGTGATCGGCGGAGGGAAGCCCGTCCCCGCGGTACGTGCCTCGGCGGACAGCACGACCCCCACCGCGAAGAACCCGATCGGCACGCTCGCGAGCACCAGCACGCGCGAGGCGTCGACCGCCCAGTCCGGCGCCAGCACCGCCGGGGCCAGCAGGCCGGCGACGCTCGCGTACAGCGCGGGGTTGCGGGCGAAGAACGAGAGCACGCGGTCGCGCGGGCGCTCGCCGACCGTGCCGAACGCCGCACCGACCGAGAACCCGACGGTGACCAGCAGGGTGAGGGACACGACCACGTCGTAGACCACGGCCAGCGGAAGCTGGTCGAACCCGAACAGGGCGGTGACGAAGGGCAGCCCCAGGAAGCCGGAGTTCGACAGCCCGGCCACCAGCATGAGCGACCCGACCGCCGGACGCTCCAGGCGAAGCACCCATGTGCCCACGGCGTAGGCCAGCCCGAAGCTCGTGAGGTGGGCGAGGAACGCGAAGCCGATCCCCGCTCCGACGGGGACGCTCAGCTCGAGCGACGCGATGTTGAAGAACGCGACCACGGGCACGGCGACCCACAGGAGGAACGACATCAGGCGCTGGCCGAGGCGGTCCGCGCGGTCGCCGAAGCGCCGCTCGGCACCGAGGCCGATCGCGGTGAATACGGCGACGACCGCCGCGAGGGCGATCAACCGCGCAGCCGCTCGGCGGCGTCCTCCGGAGCAAGCACGTTCAGGTTGACCCCGGCGCCGAGCTCGAGGCCCGCCACCTGGCCGAGGCGCGGCAG
>JACCZP010000230.1 GCA_013695885.1 Thermoleophilaceae bacterium
CGTAGCCGAGCTCGCGCACCCCGCTCGGCGAGCGGACGTCGCGCATCAGCGCGACCAGGGCATCGGGCAGCGTGTCCTCGTCGGCCTCCTCGACCGGCTCGCCCAGCAGGAGCTCGGCGGCGCGGCGGTGCTTCCCCGGGTCGGCGCCGAACGTGTAGCGGAAGGCCGCCGGCGAGGTGACGATGACCGACCATCCGTGGGGCACGAACGGGTGATCGTCGGGGTAGCCGGGCGGCTGGAACGCGTGCTTGAGGCCGGCGATCGGATACGAGAGTGAGTGTGGGATGTGCACGCCCGCCGCGCCGAAGCCGATCCCGGCGAGCGAGGCGGCCAGCATCATGTAGCCGCGGGCCTCGATATCGTCGGGGTCCTCCACCGCCCGGCGCAGGTAGAGCCCTCCGTACTCGAGCGCGCGCGCCGACCAGACATCCGAGATCGGCGTGGCTCCCTGGTAGGGCGGGCGATCGTCGGGCGAGTCGGGGGCGTCGCGGGTGTCGAAGGGACGGGCTACGAACGACTCCGCCGCGTGGCAGACCACGTCGAGGCCGGCGGAGGAGATCACCTCGGAGCCGAGGCTGCGGGTGAGGTCGGGATCGACGATGGCCTGGGTCGGCCGCAGATAGCGGTGCGATATCCCCGTCTTCACCCGCTGATCGGGGATGTCGAGTATGGCCACCGACGTGGCCTCGGAGCCGGTGCCCGCCGTCGTGGGGATGGCCAGCAGCGGCTTGAGCGGGCCCGGCGGCTTGCGCCCTTCCCCCACCGGCGGATTGACGTAGGCCATGATCTCCGCCGGGTGCGTGGCCACCAGGTCGGCGACCTTGGCGGTGTCGAGGCTCGACCCCCCGCCCACGCCGACGAAGCCGTCGAACTTCCCGTCCACCGCAAAGTCCGCCGCCTCCTGAAACGAGTCCGCGGTGGGCTCGACGCGCGCGCGATCGAACACCTCGCACGCGATGCCCTCGGCCTCGATGGACTCGCGCACGCGGTCGGCGATGCCGGCCTCCCGCACGCCGGGATCGGTTACGAGCATCGCCCGGGAGACCCCCAGGCGCTTCAGCTCCCACCCGGCCTCGGCCGAGGAGCCCGGGCCGAACTTGAGCGGCGTGGCCTCGAGCGTGAAGATCTGCTCCTTGGCCGCGGCCATCGGGCCGTAGGCTAGTCCTCGGTGTCCGGACTGCTAGACGCGCTCACCGACGCGGTGGGGGAGCGCCACGTGCTCACCGAGGACGACGTCCGGCGCTCGTACGAGACCGATTGGACCGGGCGCTTCTCGGGCGAGGCGCGCGCGGTGGTGCGGCCCGCCGACGCCGACGAGGTGGCCGCTGTGCTCCACGCGTGCGCGGCTGAGGGCACCGGTGTCGTGCCCCAGGGTGGGAACACCGGGCTGGTGGGCGGTGGCGTGCCGGCCGGCGGGGAGATCGTCCTCAGCCTCGTCCGCCTCGACGCGATCGAGAAGCCCGACACGGTCGCCCGGCAGGTGAGCGTCGGCGCGGGCGTCCCGCTCGCCGCCCTCCAGGAGCGCCTGAGGGGAAGCGGCCTGGCCTTCGCGGTGGACCACGCGGCGCGCGACACCGCCACCCTCGGCGGCATGGCCGCCACCAACGCCGGCGGCGCGCGGGCGGTGCGCTACGGGGTCATGCGCCACCACGTCGTCGGGCTCGAGGCGGTGCTGGGCGACGGGCGCAGGGTCGACCGGATGGAGGGCCTCGTGAAGGACAACGCGGGGTACGACCTCCCCGGCCTGCTGGTCGGAAGCGAGGGCACGCTCGGAGTGATCGCCCGCCTGCGGCTCTCGCTGGTCCGCGAGCTCACCTCGCGGGCCACCGCGCTGTTCGCGCTGGCGGACACGGCCGCGGCTCTCGACCTTCTCGAGGGCCTGCGCCGGCGGCTTGACTCGCTCGAGGCCGCGGAGATCCTCTACCCCGACGGCCTGGACCTGGTGGCCCGGCACAGCGGGGCGAGGAGCCCCTTCGAGGACGAGCACGGCGCGTACCTCCTCGTCGAGTGCGCGGCCGACGAGGACCCGCTCGACGGTCTGGCCGCCGCCGCCGAGGAGAGCACGGCCGCGAGCGACGTCGCGGTGGCCCAGGACGCCGAGCAGCGCCGCCGCCTGTGGGCGCTGCGGGAGGGCCACACCGAGGCCGTGAGCGCCGAGGGAACGCCGCACAAGCTCGACGTGAGCCTCCCCCTCCCCCGGCTGGCGGAGTTCGAAAGCCGGGTGCGGGACCGCGTGGCCGAGGCCAGTCCCGGCGCGCGGACGATCCTCTTCGGCCACATCGGCGACGGCAACCTCCACGTGAACGTGCTCGGGCCGCCGCCCGATGACGACGGACCCGACGAGGCGGTGCTCGCGCTCGTGGCCGAGTGCGGCGGCTCGGTGAGCGCCGAGCACGGGATCGGTCAGGCCAAGCGCCGGTGGCTCTCGCTGACCCGAAGCGACGACGAGATCGCCGCGATGGTGGCGATCAAGCGGGGCCTGGACCCGGAGGGGATCCTCAACCCGGCCGTGCTCCTGCCGAGCTGACCGGCGAGCTGACCGGCGCCGGGCGCCGGCGAGCCGGCCGCTAAGAGCCGCCCGCGACCTCCTTGAACGCCTCCCAGCGGCGGACGTCGCGCTCGGCGCGGCGACGCTCCTCGGTGTCCTCCTCGGAGGACTCGACGCGGTCCTGGGCCTCGCTCAGCTTTGAGTCGAGGTCGCTCGTGTCGAGGTCGCTCGGGTCGATGGCCTCCTCGACCAGCACGAGGGCCTGGTTGGCGATGACCTGGAGGTAGCCCTCGCCCTGCGCGAACTTCACTGGGTCGCCGTCCCCGGTGAACAGGCGCAGCTCGCACGGGTCGAGGGTGGCGAGCAGCGGGGCGTGGTTGGCCAGCACGCCGATCGAGCCCATCGCCGTGCGCGTCGAGAGCATCTCGATCTCGTCGCTGAAGACCTCCCCGTCGGGGGTGAGGACCTCGACCGGGAACTTGGTCCGGGCCACGCGCTACTCCTCGTCGGAGTCGGAGTCGGAGGAGCCGTTCTCCTCCGACTCGCTCTCCTCGGAGTCCTCGTCCTCGTCGCCGCCCCCGTGATCCTCGACCACCTGGTCGATCGTGCCCTTGAGCAGGAACGCGCGCTCGGGGATGTCGTCGTGCTTGCCGTCGATGATCTCCTTGAAGCCGCGCACGGTCTCGTCGACGGAGACGTACGCGCCCTCGAGCCCGGTGAACTGCGAGGCCACGAAGAACGGCTGCGACAGGAAGCGCTGCACCTTCCGCGCCCGCTGGACGGTCTGGCGATCCTCGTCGGCGAGCTCGTCGATGCCGAGGATGGCGATGATGTCCTGGAGCTCCTTGTAGCGCTGGAGGATCTCCTTGACC
>JACCZP010000241.1 GCA_013695885.1 Thermoleophilaceae bacterium
GCTCCTCGCTGAGGAAGCGCTCGAGCAGGCGGTGGTGGCGGAGCACCTCGAGCGCCACGCGCCTTCCGTCGTCGGTGAGCCCGACGCCGCGGTAGGGCACGTGGTGGACGAGCCCGAGCTCGTCGAGCCGCTTGACCATCGCCGAGGCCGACCCCGCGGTCACCCCCAGGCGCTCGGCCAGCGCGTTGGTGGTCACCGCCGCGTCGTCGCGCTCCTCGAGCACGTAGATCGCCTTCGCGTAGTCCTGGACCGCGTGGGAGAAGTGCCGCTCGCTCTCCCGGGCGGCGGCCATCAGACGTTGATCAGCAGTCCGGTGACGTAGAGCACCGCGATGCCCGCGAGGATACCCCCGACGCTCGCCGGGTAGAGCGCCCGACCGGTCCGGTCGCGCATCGCCGGCACGAGCTGGACGATCACCTGCACGATCGCCCCGATCCCGATCCCGAGGAGGAAGACCGCCACCTCGGGGTTGTAGACAGACGCGCCGATGAAGGCACCGAGGATCGCGGGGCCGCCGGCGATCAGCCCGAGCGCCGCAAGCCGTGCGAGCGAGGGCCGCCGCTGGTTGGCCAGTGGCGCCACGATGGCCAAGCCCTCGGTCGTGTTGTGGAGCGCGAACCCGAACACGAGGAAGGCGCCGAGGGCGAGCTCGCCGATCGCGTAGGCCGAGCCGATCGCGAGTCCCTCACCCAGGTTGTGCAGGCCGATACCCGTTGCCACAAGGAGCGAGAGCTGGAAGGCGCCGGCGCCCGCGTCCTTGGCGCGCTCACGACGCGCACGCAGGAAACGGTCGAGGGCCACGAGCGCGAAGTATGCGAGCGCCACGCCGATGAAGATCAGCTCGACCCCGCCGAAGGCGCCGCTGCTCTCCGCGGCGATCTCGCTGCCCTCGAGGTAGGCGTCGACCGCGAGGAACCCGAGCAGGCCGACGGTCACGGCCATGAAGACACGCACCCAGTGCTCGCGGACCTGGCGCAGGAACGGCAGGAAAAGCATCCCGAGGGCCACCGGGATGACGCCCACGTACGTGCCGAGCAGCAGCATCAGGCCGAAGAAGCTGCCGTCCGCCTCAGGGGTCGCCACGGCCGCGTCGATCTCGTGCTCGACGGTGGCGCCGGACGACGTGAGCAGCGTGACGAGCAGGGGCGAGCCCTCCTGCCAGGGATAGGAGAGCGTGAGCGTCTGGCTTCCGAGCCGGCTCACCTGCTCCTGTCCTGTCGCGAAGGTCACGTAGGCGTCGTTGACGAACACCTGCCCGACCTCGACGGGGTCGGGGCCGACGTTGCGGACCGTCAGCTCGATCTGTCCCGGCCGCAGCACCGTCTGCTCGACGGCGAGGTCCTCGACCGGCGGGCCACGCCGCTCGCCGAGGGTGTCGCCGCCGACGGTCAGCAGGAGGACGAGGGCGACGGCAATGAGGAGCAGGGGGATGAGCCCGAGCGCCCAGGCGGGCAGACGGCCGGGCTGTCCGGGCGCTGCCTCCACCTGCGGCTCCGAGTGACTGGCGGCCTCCATCAGGTGACCTCGAAGAAGCCCATCCACCCGAGCTCGGCGAACTCGGTCTTGTGGGCGTGGAACATGATCTGGCCCGGGAAGCGAAAGCGCATCTCGAGGATGCCCCGTTGCGCCTGGCCGAGCATGACGGTGTCGGTGAACTCGTTGGGCTTGAGCGACGTACCCGTCGGGAAGTAGTCGAAGAAGTGCCCGTGCACGTGGAAGGAGTTGATCGGGTCGTACTCGAGGATGTTCACCAGATAGATCCGGACGAGCTCCCCCCGCTTGACCTTGATCGGCTCGTTCTGGTGGTGGAAGGCGACGGTGTTGACGGCGTAGACTTGGTTGCCCTCCGCGTCGAAGTTGGTGTTGAAGCCGTTCATGACCATCACCATCTCGTCCGCGTCCTCGCGCCCGTCCTTGGGGTCGATGATGAAGGTGCCGTACATGCCACGGGCGATGTGCTCGGCGAGCGGCCCGACGTGGCAGTGGTAGAGATGCAGTCCGAAGGGGTCGGCGTCGAACTCGTAGACCGTGCTCTTGCCGGGGGCGATGGCGCCGTCACCCTCCTCGGGGATCCCGTCCATGGCCGGTGGGTGGAAGCCGTGGAAGTGCATGGTGTGGGGATGCTCTGACCCGTTCACGAGGCGCACCCGCAGCTTCTCGCCCTCCCGACAGCGCAGCGTCGGCCCGGGTATCCGCCCGTTGAAGGTCCAGGCTGGGTACTTGACGCCGGGCGCGACCTCGATCTCCTTGTCGACTGCCACGACTTCCCACTCGCGGTAGACGCGGCCGTTGATCCGCCGCGTCTTGCCGTAGTCGAAGTCGCGCAGCACGTCGGTCGGGTTGAAGCCGTTGGCCCGGTGATCGACGGTGGTGCCCTTCCTGAAGGTGGGGCCGTTGACCCCGCCCCCGTGGCCGCCCGCGGCCGGGCTCGTGCCGCGCTGCCCGGGGCCCTGGTCGGGCACCGCGGCCGCCGCAGTCGAA
>JACCZP010000270.1 GCA_013695885.1 Thermoleophilaceae bacterium
TGATGGTCAAGGCTTCCGCCGGGGGCGGGGGGAGGGGGATGCGGATCGTCCACGCGGACGGCGATCTCGAGCGCGCGGCCGGCGCTGCCGGACGCGAGGCGCTCGCGGCCTTCGGGGACGAGACGCTATTCCTCGAGCGCCACGTCGACTCGGCTCGCCACGTCGAGATCCAGATCCTCGGCGATGACCACGGCACGCTCGTGTCCCTCTTCGAGCGCGACTGCTCGATCCAGCGCCGGCACCAGAAGGTGATCGAGGAGGCGCCCTGTCCGGTGCTCGACGCCGACACCCGGACGAAGATGGGGGAGGCCGCGGTGGCCGCGGGGCAGGCACTCGGCTATGTGGGGGCGGGAACGGTCGAGTTCCTGCTCACACCGGGCGGGGAGTTCCTCTTCCTCGAGGTCAACACACGCCTCCAGGTCGAGCATCCGGTGACCGAGGCGGTGACGGGGCTCGACCTCGTAGGCCTTCAGCTGCTCGTGGCCGAGGGCAGGCCGCTGCCGCCCGAGGCCCTCGAGGCCTCGACCCGCGGGCACGCGATCGAGGCCCGCCTGTACGCCGAGGACCCCGAGAACGGGTTCCTGCCGGTCAGCGGCGTGCTCGAGCGCCTCGTCATCGGGGACGGGGTCCGCGTCGACTCGGGCTTCGAGAGCGGATCCGAGGTCTCGCCGTACTACGACCCGCTGGTGGCCAAGGTCGTCGCCCACGCGCCGACGCGCGCGGAGGCCGCACGCAGGCTTGCCCGCGCCCTCGAGCGCGCCGAGATCGACGGCCTCGTGACCAACCGCGATCTCCTCGTGGGCGTGCTGCGGCACCCGGAGTTCCTCGCGGGCACGGCCGATGCTCGCTTCCTCGAACGCCACGATCCCGCGGAGCTCGGGGCGCCGGCGCTCGATCCGGCGGGCGAGCGAGCGCACGCGGCGGCGGCGGCGCTGGCGCTCCAGGCCGGCCGCCGCGGCCATGCCAGGGTTCTGTCCTCGCTCCCGAGCGGCTGGCGCAACAGCAACGCCTCGCTAGAGCGCGTGACGTTCGAGGGTCGCGGCGCCCCGGTCGAGGTCGGGTACGGCTTCGACCGCGCGGGGGCTCTCCGCACGCTCGAGGTCGACGGGCGCCTTCACGAGCGCCCGCCCCTGTACGGGTGCACCGCGACGGAGGTCGACCTCGAGCTCGACGGGGTCAGGCGCCGCTACCGCGTCCGAGCGGGCCCGGGCGCCATCGTGAACGTAACTTCCGACCTCGGCCACGCGGCGCTGATCGAGCGACCGCGGTTTCCCTCCTCGGTCGCGACGGCGGCCCCCGGTTCGTTGACCGCGCCGATGCCCGGGACGGTCCAGCGCGTGATGGTCTCCGCCGGCCAGGCGGTCAGCCGCGGGGACGTGCTGCTCGTGCTCGAGGCGATGAAGATGGAGCACGAGGTGAGCGCGCCCGGGGACGGGACGGTGATCGACCTTCAGGTGGCCGAAGGGGACCGGGTGTCGAGCGGGGCGGTGCTCGCCGTGATCGAGGCCCCGCCGTGACGCGTGATCTGAGCGGCTCGTGAGGATCCCCTACCGGGGTAACGGCTCGGCCGCGTGTGCACCTCACCGCCCCTCCGTGCGGAGGTCGAGCCGCATCGTCTGATGCTGCGCGACAGCGACCTCGACCGCCCGAAAGCCCAGACGCTCGTAGACGCGCACGGCGGGGCTGTCGCACAGGACGCTGAGGCTCAGAGCCGGGTGGCCCTCGCGGCGGGCCTCCTCGATCAGCTCGGAGAGGAGCGCGGTACCCAAGCCGGCTCCCCGAGCGCTCCCGATGACCGCGATCGACAGCTCGGGTACGAGCTCCGACACGAAGCCGTAGCCCGGCTCCTCCATCGAGAACAGCCGATACCACGCCGCTCCGAGCGGCACGCCCTGCGGGTCCTTGGCGACCACCCCGGTGTCTCCGGCCCGTCCCCAGTCCTCGACGTAGCGAGCGGTCTGGGGAACGGCGAGCACCTCGTCGATTGAAGATCTAGGACGGTCGGGCGGCCCGGCATCAGCCTCTCGGAGCATCTCGCGCAGGAAGGGCGCGTCGGCGAGCGTGGCCGTTCGGATGGAGTAGCTCGACATCGTCATACCTTGCACGTTGACGCCATGCCAGTCTGGGGGCGTGGCCGACGAAGCCCTCTACGACCGGATCGGGGTCGGCTACACGGCACCCTCGGCGTCTCAACCATCCGTGCGGCCGCCTGCCTGATCTACGAGCAGCTCTGCAACGCCTTCCAGAACCTGCGGCTCGCGCACGCGCTCAACGGCCTCGGCTTCCCGATGCGCGAGCGCCGACCCACTACGCCTTCGGCGACCTCTCGCTGGACCGCCTCCTGCTCGACGACCTCGTGTCCCTGCAGAACGGCCCCGGCGACGACGAGGAGACCATGCGCTCCGTGCTCGGGCGGCGGGGGCTCGGCAACGCGCTCCAGCTCAGCGGGGCGCTCTACGAGCGCTGGTTGCGCGGTAAGTCGCTGCCCGACTTCAACCTCGACGCCGACCGCGGCTACGGCTACCTCTGCTGGGCGCAGCCCGGGGAGCGACCGCACGAGCCAACAGTCCTCGACGCGCTCGACGCCTTCGCCGAGGAGGCCGACGAGGTCATCGAGGACTCGGTGCTGCTCAGCGAGATCAAGCAGACGTTCGAGCATATCGAGGTTGAAGTCCGAGACGAACGACTTCAGGCCGGTGGTGAGGACCGCGAGGAACCCCCGCAGCGTCAGGGCGCCGGTGATCGCCGACCTGACGCCCACGACCGACGTCCCGGAGGACTGGGTGCGCCAGACACGCCTGGTGCTGTGGGAGGGCGGCGGGGCCGAGGTCGAGCTCGAGGGCTCGAGCTTCACCTCGACCAGCCCGGACGGCCTCAGCGTGGAGCACCAGCGCGAGCTCCTGGCCGAGCTCCGGCGGGCGCTGCGCGAGGGCGGGTTGCGCGGCCCGGACGGTCGGGAGCTCGTCCGGAGGTTCCGGGAGATGCGCGCGGAGGCCCAGCGCAGCTCGTTCGGGATCACGATCCCCAACCTCGGGCTGCCGCGCGGCCACGCGGTGGGGCTGGACGTGACCTCCACGGAGGCGACCGACGAGGGGCCCTCGACGGTCGGCGGCATCACGCTCTTGATCGTCGGGCGGTGACGCGCAGTCGCGTCACGGAGATTCTGTCTACATAACCTCTGTTATCGAGCACTCCGCGTAGGCGGTTGAAGCTGACCCCCGAAGGGAGAACGATGCTCGTGTGTGTCAGACGACAGGGAGTTGACCCCGATGCGACATGGAGATGACCCCGGCTCG
>JACCZP010000168.1 GCA_013695885.1 Thermoleophilaceae bacterium
GCGCCCTCGACGAGACCGTTCATGTCGCGCACCACCCGCCGACCGGCCAGGGGCACGAGCTCGACGTCGCGCTCGTCTCCGGGCTCGAATCGCACCGCCGACCCCGCGGGGACCGACAGGCGCATCCCGTAGGCGACCGGGCGCTCGAAGCGCAGCGCAGCGTTGACCTCGAAGAAGTGGAAGTGGCTGCCGACCTGGATCGGACGGTCGCCGACATTGGCCACGCGGACGCTCTCGACGGGACGGTCGGGCCCGCGCGGGAGCTCATCGTCCGCGCATATGACCTCGCCCGGACGCAGGCTCACCGAGTCCGAGTCCGCGGAGCCAGCCCGGCGATCACGCCGCGACCCCACTCAGGAGATCGGGTCGTGAACGGTCACGAGCTTGGTGCCGTCCGGGAACGTGGCCTCCACCGCCACCTCGGTGACGAGCTCGGGCACGCCGTCCATCACATCGTCGGCGCCGAGCACGGTCGCGCCCATGCTCATGAGCTCGGCCACGCTCCGGCCGTCGCGCGCCCCCTCCATGATCTCGGCGGAGATCAGGGCAACCGCCTCGGGATGGTTCAGCCGGAGACCGCGCTCCCGCCGCCGGCGCGCCACCTCGGCCGCGGTGAACACCAAGAGCTTCTCCTGCTCGCGTGGCGAGAGTCGCACCGTCTTCCCTTTCGCGGCCTCGGGTATTCGTGCCGGCGGCCGGCTTCATCGACGCGCGACCTTAGCCGTGCTCCGCCGGCTGGGTGCTGGACGCCGGGCCGAGGTTCGCAGCGCTGATTTTGGACGGTTGTCGAAGGAGCCCGCCGCCGGGCTTGGATGAAGTGTCGGTGGAGCCGGTGCGGCACGAGCCGACGACCCGAGGAAAGGCAGATCATGGCGGCGAGCGCCACCACCGAGCCGGTCCACCCGAAGACCCGCACGTTCGGGAAGTGGGTGGACAACGCGATGCTCGAGGACTACTCGCTGCGCTACGCGCCGAGGTCCTTCCGTACCTGGAGCTCGTTCGTGGTGGCCTCGGCGGCGCTCGGGGGCATCGCCTACCTCGTCGACTTCGCGATCGGCGCGTCGATCGCGGTCACCGCCGGGTTCACCAACGCGATCCTCGCGATCCTGCTCGCCGCGGTCACGATCTTCATCACCGGCATACCCATCGCCTACTACTCGGCCAAGTACCACATCGACATGGACCTGCTGACCCGCGGCGCGGGATTCGGCTACCTCGGGTCGACGCTCACCTCGCTGATCTACGCGAGCTTCACATTCATCTTCTTCGCGCTCGAGGGAGCGGTGATGGGGCAGGCGCTCACCCTTTTCCGACTCTCCTGACGTTTCCGTGGGTCAGGTCGCTCGTCCGGGCAGGGGTGGACAGAGTCCGGAGAGGGTGAGCTTGGCCAGGGTGGGTGGTGCTCGGCGCCATCAAGCAGATCGGCGGAGCCTTCCTCGCCTTCTACGTCATCACCCGCACCGGCGTGGCCAACGAACTGGGCGTCGAGCCCATCACCCAGTACGTGGAGGGCTTCAACACGATCTTCTCGAGCGATCTGCTGGCGCTCGCCGTGGCCACCTTCCTGGTGGTCCTCTCGCAGGTGAAGATCAACGTGACCAACGCGTACGCCGGCTCGCTCGCGTGGTCGAACTTCTTCTCGCGCGTGGCCCACCGCCATCCGGGGCGCGTCGTGTGGGTGGTGTTCAACGTGGCCGTCGCACTCGTGCTCATGGAGGTCGGCGTGTTCGACCTTCTCTCCACGGTGCTCGGCTTCTATTCGAACGTGGCGATCGCCTGGCTCGGAGCAGTGGTGGCCGATCTCGTGATCATCAAGCCGCTGCTCAAGGTCTCGCCCTCCTACATCGAGTTCAAGCGGGCGCACCTCTACTCGATCAACCCGGTCGGCTTCGTCTCGATGATCGTGGCCTCGGTGGTGTCGCTGCTCGCGTTCTTCGGCTTCTTCGGCGAGCTCGCCGGCGCGTTCTCCCCCTACCTCGCGCTCACGATCGCCTTCGTGCTCGCGCCGATCATCGCGGTGGCGACCAAGGGGCGCTACTACATCGCTCGCGGAGGCTCGACCAGCGAGCTGATCGAGGACGGGGACGCCGCCGCGGTCGAGGAGACCTGCGTGGTCTGCGAACAGGACTACGAGCGGCCCGACATGGCCTCCTGCCCGTTCCACTCCGGGCCGATCTGCTCGCTGTGCTGTACGCTCGAGCGCAGCTGCCACGACGTGTGCAAGCAACCCGAGGCCGGACAGGAGCAGCCCTCAGGCCTCGCCAGAGTGCTCGCGAAGGGAGGCTGAGCGTGCCCGAGGTGATCTTCGAGGTCGACCGCGACCTGGTCGGGGTGCCGATGGCCGAGCAGAGGGTGCCCGGCCACAACCGCTGGCACCCGGACATCCCCCCGGCCTCGGCGGTCGACCCCGGCGGCAGCTACCGGATCGAGTGCAAGGAGTGGACCGACGAGCAGATCGTCAACTCGGACTCCGCCGAGGACGTGGCCGGCGTCAATCTCGACAAGTGCCACATGCTGAGTGGGCCGATCGCCATCAACGGCGCGGAGCCCGGAGACGTGCTCGTGGTGGACATACTCGACATGGGCCCGTTCCAGGGTCACGAATGGGGCTACACGGGCATCTTCGCCAAGGGCAACGGTGGTGGCTTCCTGACCGACTACTACCCCGAGGCGCACAAGGCGATCTGGGACCTGGAGGGCATCTGGTGCAGCTCGCGCCACCTGCCGGGTGTGCGCTTTGCGGGGATATCCCATCCCGGTCTGCTCGGGTGCGCGCCCTCGCACGAGCTGCTGGCGGAATGGAACCGGCGCGAGCTCGACCTGATCGAGCGAAACCCTGATCGCGTGACGGGCGGTCCGGCCTCCGGGGAGCAGGACCCGCCGCTCGCCCTGCCGCCCCTCGAGAAGGACGCCCTGCTCGGGACGCTCCGCGGCGCGGACTTCGAGCGCGTGGCGCGTGAGGGCGCCCGCACCGTCCCGCCTCGGGAGCACGGCGGCAACGTGGACATCAAGAACCTCTCTCGCGGGACGCGGATCTACTTCCCGGTCTACGTGAAGGACGCCCTGTTCTCGATCGGAGATCTCCACTTCTCCCAGGGGGACGGCGAGATCACCTTCTGCGG
>JACCZP010000328.1 GCA_013695885.1 Thermoleophilaceae bacterium
CCGCAGGAGCGCTCGCGCGCGGCGGCTCCTCTCCCCCGCATCCTCCAGCGGCCAGCGCAGACACGGCGGCCAACGTGGCCGCCGTGCGGCGGACCGGCCTACTCAGAGTGGGTATCCCCGGGCGCCATCACCACGACCCGCGAGGAGGTCCGCGACTCGACGTCCGACCTGAACGCCTCGGCGTCGGTCTCGATCGGCGGGAAGGTGTCGTAGTGGCACGGGATCACCGTCCGGGCCGAGACGAGCTCGCAGGCGGTGGCCGCGTCGAAGCGGTCCATCGTGTAGTGGCCGCCGATCGGCACGATGGCCACGTCGACCTCGTTGCGCCGCGGAACGAGCTGGAGATCCGAGAACAGGGCGGTGTCGCCGAGGTGGTAGACCACCTTGCCGCCGAGGCCGATGACGAGACCGGTCGGCGTGTTCGCCGTGCCGCTCGGGGTGGTGGAGGTGTGCCACGCGGGCACGAGCCGCACCCAGCCGCCGTCGAACTCCGCCGTGCCACCCAGGTTGGGGTCGACGACGTTCTCCAGGCCGAGGCCCTGGAGCTCCCAGCCGAGCTCGGTGATGGCCACGCAGTGCGCGCCGGTGCGCTCCGCGATGGCCGGGGTGTCGCCCCAGTGGTCGAAGTGCCCGTGGGTGAGGAAGATGTGGGTCGGCTCGACCTCCTCGGCGCTCGCGGCCGCCTTCGGGTTGTCCGACAGGAACGGGTCGATGAGGATGCGGGTCTCCCCCTCGGTCAGCTCGAAGCACGAGTGGCCCAGGTAGCGGATCTCCATTTCCGGTCAGGCTCCTTCGGTCGGGTTCGGATCGCCTGGATCGAGCTCACGGGCGAGCTCCCAGCCGACGGCCACGCCGACGAGCATGCCCATGCGCGTCTGGTCGGCCAGCAGGTCTCGCGCCTGCCTTACCCGCTCCTCGGGCTCCGAAGCCGCCACCGCGCGACGGACCTCCTGGTCGTGGGCCTCGAGCCACCCGCCGTCCTCGAGCGCCCGCGCGAGGATGACGCCGAGCTGCGGCGCCATCTCGGCCACGCGCGCCTCGGCGTCGGTCAGCCGCCCGGGCCGGCTGAGCGCGTCGATGGCCGCGTCGAGGCGCGCCGAATCGGGGCGCGAGGCCACCGGGGAAACGCGTGCGCGGGCGGGCTAGTGCCCGCCGCCCGCCTGCTCGAGGCAATGGAGCCCGTCGGCCAGCGCCGACTCGTCGAGCTCTCCGTTGCCCGGCGGGGCCGTGGCCTGGTTCTGAGCCTCGGCCGGGGGGCTCGTGCCCCGCTCCCTCGTCCCGGCACCGTCGGCCGACTCGCGCGCGGCCTCGATGAGCTGCTCGGACTCGTCGGTACGGCGGCCCTCGGCGACCAGGTCCTCGCGGCTCGTCTGGACTCGGTCCATGATGCTCCCTCGTTCGGGTTCGTGAGCACCGTAACAGCGCCCTCGCGCCCGGGCCTCCGGCGGGCAGTCACGCCGGGCCCGTGGTCGGTGCCACCACCGAGCGGTCCCGTCCGGCCTCCTTGGCCCGGTAGAGCGCGCGGTCCGCGGCCTCGAGGAGCGCGGCCGGCGTACAGGCACCGGCGGGGGATCCGGCGACACCGAACGAGACGGTGAGCGGCACGGGCTCCTCGGCGAACGTCTTCCGAAGCTCTTCGCGCAGACGCTCGGCCAGCACGTGCGCCGCCTCCTCCCCCGAGTCGGGCACGATCAGCGCGAACTCCTCACCACCCAGGCGAGCCGCCACGTCCACCCGGCGCTTCGCGGCCATGAGCACGGCGCTGACCCGCTCGAGGGCCGCGTCGCCCGCGCCGTGGCCGAGACGGTCGTTCACCTCCTTGAAGGAGTCGAGGTCGCCGATGAGGAGGCTGACCTCGGTCCGCGAGCGCCGCGCGCGCTCGATCTCGACCTCGAGCGCGGCGTCGAAGCCGCGGCGGTTGAGCAGACCGGTCAGAGGGTCCGTGCGCGCGGCCTCGTCCAGGCGGCCGACGAGCCCCTCGAGGCGCAGGCGCAGGGCCAGGACCACCGCGGCGACCATGGTCACCGTGCCCAGCACCAAGATCCACTGCACGGCCGCGCTCGGAGCCCGCGTCGCGAGCAGGACGGCCGCGAAGCCCCCGCCGACGAGGGCCACGTGCACGGCCACCCAGCCGCGCGAGAGGAGCTGGGCGGCAGCCACCGCGACCCACGCGTAGGCCACCGGGTAGACGCTCATCCCCGAGCCCTCGAAGACGGCCGCCGCCGAGATGAGGAGGGTGCCCACCGCCGGCAGCAGCTGGGAGACCGCGAGGGGGATGCGGTCGAACAGCAGCAGGGCGGCCACGGCGACCCCGTAGGCGAGCGCCCCGCAGGCGAGCACGCCGGGCTCGTACGTCGCCCGGTCGTGGGGCAGCAGCACGGCGAGGAGGGAGAGCGTGCCGCCGGCCGCGAAGAAGTAGGTCCACGTGCGCGCGAGCGCCGAGCGGTCGGTGAGCCCCGTAGCCGCGCCGCAGAACTCGCCGAACGAGATCCGCCGACGTAGAGAGGGTTCCACTGGCCGCGGCGAGGAGGGCGGCGCTCAGCGCCTCAGGGAGAGCAGCAGGCCCACGATCGTGCCGGCGAGGGCTCCGCCCGCCGCGGCGGCGGGGCTGGCGCTCGGATCGGCCAGGAACATCAGCGCGAGCACGGCGGCGAAGACGTAGACGCCGAGCAGGTCGTTCCCGCGGTCGTCCCCGCGCTCGAGCGCGCGCCGGTCCTCGGCGAGCCACGCGCAGAGCAGGCCGAGGGCGGCGCCGTTGGCACCCATCACCGGATAGCTGCCGAGGCCCGCCGCGGCGGCACCGACGGCCGCCGCCGACCCGGCGGCGGCGCAGGCGAGGAAGGTGAGGACGAGGGTCAGCGGGCCGAAGCGACGCTCGAGGTGCATCCCGAAGATGGCCACGCCGAAGAGGGCGATGAACTGGTAGCCCAGGTTGGGGTGGACGAAGGGCGAGGTGAGATAGCGCCACCACTCGTCTCCCGGGGGCCCGAGGAGGACGGCGTCCTCGGCGAGAGGAACGCTCGGAATCTCCAGCAGGAGGCTGACGAGCGCCGATAGGAGGATGAGCACACCGGTCGCGTACGGGCGGGTCTCCGGGGCGATGCCGGCGATCTCCCCCCGCCGCAGCCGGGGCAGGCGGGGCGCCTTCGTCTCCCGCGCGGGGGGCTCCGGCCGCTCGCCCTCGCGGTCGAGCCGGGGTGCGCGCTTTCGCACCCGCTGGCCGCAGTACGGGCACTCCGTGACGTAGGGGCTGACCTCCGAGGAGCAGTTCTTGCAGACGACGAAGAGGTCGGGCTCGGACACCGTGGCGAGCATACCCTCGGCCGCCTTCCCGGAGGGCTACACCGCGGTCTCGGCCACGATCTCGGCGATCACCTCGGTGAGGTCGTTGTTGGCCTCGTAGACGAGCAGCTGCCGGGCCGCGCCGGTGCCCTTCTCGATCAGGTCCTCGACGCCCGCGAGCTCGGCCTCGGCGCCCAGCTCCCGGGCGTGCTCGCGCAGGCGCTCGAGCGTGCCCAGAGCACGCTCCCGGGCCGGCACTCGGGTCGCTCGAGGGAGATCCACGAGCTCACCGTCGAGCCCTTTGCGTGCCGCCAGCCAGCGGTTCTCGTCGAGCATCGCCGTGGGGAACCCCGAAGGCGCCGGGCGCCCCTCGTCGAAGTGCTCGCACAGCTCACGGACCATCGCCTGGATCAACGCCGCGATGCCCACCGTGTGCTCGATGCGCGTCTGCGAGTCCATGGCCCTCACCTCGACCGTGCCGAGCCGCGGGTGCGGGCGCACGTCGTACCAGAGGAGCGTGTAGTCGCTCATGACCTTCGAGCGCACCATGAACTCGATCCGCTCGACGTAGTCGGCGAAGTCGCGGTAGGCCGGCGGCAGCCCCACGCGGGGGAAGGCCCGGAAGATGGGCATGCGGCTCGAGGCCAGGCCGGTGGCGTCGGCACGCCAGAAGGGCGAGTTCGCGGCCAGTGCAATGAGCAGGGGCACCTCCAGGCGCAGCCCGTTCACGACGTAGATCGCCTTGTCGGGATCGTCGACCCCGACGTGCACGTGCATGCCGAAGATCAGCTCCTGCCGCGCCACGAAGCCGAGCTCGGCCACGAGGTCGCGGTAGCGGTCGCGGGGCACGATCCGCTGCTCCTCCCAGAGCGCGAACGGATGGGTCCCGGCCGACCCGATCGCGAGACCGCGCTCACCCGCGGCGGCAGAGACCCCCCGGCGTAGCGCGCGCAGCTGATCGCCCGCAGCGGGAACGTCCGGGCACGGCGTGGTGGCCACCTCGAGCACCGACTCCATGAGCTCGGCCTGCACGTGGCCGGGGCCCCCCGGCGGGCTCTCGAGCATCGCGTCGATCGAGTTCGACAGGTCGAGCGTCTCGGCGTCCACGATCATGAGCTCCTCCTCGATCCCGACCGTGTAGGACGGTCCCGTGAACGCGTGCTCCACAGGCCGGGATGCTAAGGGCCAACCCGGGCGGCGCCGGCACGCTGGGCCCGCTGCTCGGACCCTCCGCAGCGGTGCCTTCGCCCCGCCGGGCCGGATGACATAACCGCGCCCGCGGGTCTAGCCTGCCCACGATGCGGATGCAGCAGTCGATCGCCGAGTGGGAGGAGGCCTTCCACGCCGAGAGGGCCGAGGAGGACGCCAGCCGGGTGCGGTTGCGCCGCGAGGCGGCGCAGCGCTCGCGCCAGCGGCGGGCCGTCCACAGCGAGCGCCTCGCCACCCTGCGCTTCGCGGGCCTCGTGGTGGCGATCCTCACCACGGCGGTCATCGTCACCGTGGTGATGTTCGAGACGCTCGCCCTGTTGATGGGGTAGGGCCGCCCGGGGCGTCTGGGCGCCCGGCAGCCGAGCCGGGGCGGGGCAGTAGGACCTCGACGCCCCCGGCCCTCGAGAGCGGCAGTCGCCTCAGTCGTCCGGCGGGACGTCGCGAGGGGAGCCGAGGTCGCTCAGGGCCTGGTCGACCTCGGCGACGTCGACCTCCGCCCCCGACGTGCCCTCTCCGCGCATCTGAAGGTAGATCTCCGTGCGGTAGACGGGCACCGAGCGAGGGGCGCTGATCCCGAGCCGCACCTTGTCGCCGGCCACGGCCAGCACCGACACCTCGATGTCGTCGCCGATCATCACGCTCTGGCTTCTCTTGCGGGTGAGCACGAGCACGGGCTCACGCACTTTACCCCCGGGCCACCTCGACCGCGGCGGTAAGGGCCTCTGACCACCGCCACGGCCGTTGCTAATGTCTCGCCCGTCGATGCCCCGACGGTCGCTGAAGCCCCAGCTCAACCAGATCCGGGGTTGGGTGCGCCAGGGGCGCACCGACGCCTGGATAGCCCACCAGCTCGAGGCGTCCGTCCGCGACATCCGTGAGTTCAAGCGCGAGCACGCTCTGGTGCCAGGAGAGGCTCCGGAGGGCGCCGAGGAGGTTCTCTCTCCGGGCGCCGTCGAGGAGCAGCCCGACCTGCGCGCCGAGGACGATGCGCTGATCGCCGCCGAGCTCGATGCGGAGCCCGACGAGGCCGAGGCCGTGCCCACCGCCGACGACGACGGCTCCCAGGACGCCGACGAGGGCGGGACACGCCGTCGCCGCCGCGGACGCCGCGGAGGTCGAGGCCGGCGCCGCGGAGGGCGATCGGGCGGGGGCGCGCTCGAGGGCACCTTCGACCACGGCGAGGACGGCTATGGCCTGTGGCTCGACCCGGCAGTGCAGGACGACCCCGTGTACGCCGAGCACTGGGCGGGACACCGCCCGGTCACCGTGTCCGTCGAGGCGGACCGGATCGTGATCGAGCGTGCCGGCGAGGGTGAAGCGCCCGACTTCGACGAGGACCCGGCCACGGACGACGCCCTCCCCGGCGAGGATGGCGGCCGAGAGGCCGCGGTGCAACCCTCGGCCACCGACAGCGTCACCTCCGGCGGCGGCGGGAGTCCTTCGGAGCCTTAGGGGTCAGCGCAGGCGGCCGCCCGCGTAGTCCGCGGCCTCCCGCGCGTAGCGCGCAAAGGCTGCGTCCACGGTCGTGGCCGCGTCGGTGGCCGCCCCACTCCTCCACGCGATGTCTGAGGCCCAGTCCACGCCCGAGCCGTAGAGGTCGGCCAGCTCCTGGACGGTGAACCGCGACCCGAGCCGGCGGCGCAGCTCGTCGATCAACACGGCGATCATCCGCTCCTGGCGGCCACGTTCGGCTGCCGGTAGAGCGCGAACGCGACGCTCACCCTCGTCCCATTGCTGGCGCGCGCTGTCGAACGGGTAGGCCACCGGCGCGGACGCTACTCCGGGGGCTTGGTGGCCCCGGCCGGAATCCGACTCAGCGCGGCGGCAGTCCCTCGATCACCCAGGCGCGCTCCCCGCGGCGCACCATCCCCAGCCTCCTGGCCTCGCGCTCGAGGCCCTCGCCTCGGCCCAGGGTGGCGATGCGCCCGCGCAGACGGGCGCTCTCGGCTTCGAGGCGGCTCACCTCCGCGCGGTAGTCGGCGGCGGTGCCGGACTGTGTCACCCAGTGCGACACCGGAGCGATGTAGAGCAGGAGGATGGCCCCGAGCACCACGAGCAGGGCCACCCGGCCCACGCGGTCCCAGCGGATGCGGCCCGGTCGGCCGGCGGTCGCCCGTACCGGCCCGCGGCCGCGCTCGCCGCGGCCGGGCCCCCGTCCGCGGGGTGCGGACGATCGGCGAGTGCGCGTGGTTGAGGAGGCGCCCATCGGCGCGTCCTTCGCCGCCGTGAGCGGGGCTCCTTCCGCCTCCTGCACCGCGGGCGATCGCGCCCGCGGGAGACGCGCCGCGCTCAGCGGGAGAAGACCGTCCGGCCCGGGTACTCCGCGTCCGCGCCCAGCGCCTCCTCGATGCGCAGGAGCTGGTTGTACTTCGCCACGCGGTCGGTGCGCGAGGGCGCCCCGGTCTTGATCTGGCCGCAGCCCGTGGCCACCGCGAGATCGGCGATCGTCGTGTCCTCGGTCTCCCCGGACCGATGGGACATGACCGCGGTGTAGCCCGCCTCGCGTGCGGTGTCGAGCGCCTCGAGCGTCTCGGACAGCGTCCCGATCTGGTTCACCTTGACGAGGATCGAGTTGGCCACGCCGGTGTCGATGCCCCGCCGCAGCCGCTCGGCGCTCGTGACGAACAGGTCGTCGCCCACGAGCTGCACGCGCTTGCCGAGGCGCTCGGTCAGCGTCCGCCAGCCGTCCCAGTCCTCCTCGTCCAGGCCGTCCTCGATCGAGACGATGGGATAGCGCGAGGAGAGGTCGTCCCACATCTCGGCCATCTCCGGCGAGGAGAGGCGCCGGCCCTCGTGGTGGAGGTCGTAGACCCCGTCCGCGAAGAGCTCGCTGGTGGCGGGATCGAGCGCGATGGCCACGTCGTCGCCGGGGCGGTATCCCGCGGCCTCGACGCCCTCGAGGAGCATCTCGAGCGCGGCCTCCTTGGAGTCGAGGTCGGGCGCGAACCCGCCCTCGTCGCCGACCGTGGTGCCGAGGCCCCGCGCGCCGAGCGTGCCCTTCAGCGCGTGGAAGACCTCGGCGCCGCACCGCAGGGCGTCGCTGAAGCGGTCGAAGCCCACGGGCACGACCATGAACTCCTGGAAGTCGACGGAGTTGTCTGCGTGCGCCCCACCGTTCAGCACGTTCATCATCGGCACGGGGAGCACGCGGGCGGCCTCGCCCCCGAGGTAGCGCCACAGGGTGATGCCCTCCTCCGTGGCGGCGGCCTTGGCGGCGGCCAGCGACACGCCGAGGATGGCGTTGGCGCCCAGGCGGCCCTTGTTGGGGGTGCCGTCGAGGTCGATCAGCGCGCGGTCCAGCCCGGCCTGGTCGGCCGCGTCGCGGCCCCGGACCGCGTCTGCGATCTCCCCGCGCACGTTCTCCACCGCCCGGGAGACGCCCTTGCCGCCGTAGGCCTCACCCCCGTCCCGGAGCTCCACGGCCTCGAACTCCCCGGTCGAGGCCCCCGAGGGGACGGCCGCGCGGCCCGAGGCGCCCGAATCGAGCGTCACCTCCACCTCCACCGTCGGGTTGCCCCGCGAGTCCACGATCTGGCGGGCGTGCACCACCGTGATCTCACCCATCCGCCTGCACCTCCTCGCGGAAGCCCGCGGCGGTGCTCCGCAGGGCGAGCTCGGGGTCCACTCCGACCGCGCGCGCGGCCTCGACGGCGGCCAGCAGCAGGCGGCCCACCGCATCGAAGCTCTCCTCACGCCCGGAGCCCTCTCGCAGACGCCCTGCCTCGGCCTCCACGCGGTCGAGGGCCTCCGGCGCCGAGGCGGTGGGGCGGCCGGCCGACGTGGCCCGGCGCAGGAGCTTGCGCGCGTAGAGCAGCGCCGGCAGGTTCTCCGGCACCTCTCCGAACACGCCCGGCTCGCGGCCGCCCTCGCCGCGCTTGATCGCGTCCCAGTTGGCCAGCACCTCCCCCGCGCCCGACACCTCGACCTCCCCGAACACGTGCGGATGCCGGCGCACGAGCTTCTCGCGGCAGCGCTCGGCCACCGCGGCCAGGTCGCCGGCCCCGCGCTCCTCGAGCAGAAGGGCGAGGAAGTGGACCTGGAAGAGCACGTCACCCAGCTCGTCCACCAGCTTCTCGTCGTCGCCGGAGTGCGCGGCGTCCGCGAGCTCGTAGGCCTCCTCGACCGTGTGGGGCACGATCGTGCGCTCGTCCTGCTCACGGTCCCACGGGCACTCGCGGCGCAGCAGGCGCGTGACCTCGTCGAGCCGCGCGATCGCGCTCGCGCCCTCCAAGGCGCGGCGTCCGGCCACCGGGTCGGTGTCAGCGGGCGGGGCGCCGGCGCCGGCCGGCACCGCTACTCGCCGCCCTCGGGACCGGGCGGAGCGTCGGAGCCTCCCTGTCCCGGGGGATCCGACGGCGTCGGGGGGCCGCCCTCGGGGCCCGTGCCCTGGGGGCCGCCGCCGGGCTGGCCGCCCGGTCCCGGGCCTGGAGGCTGCTGCCCGGGCGGGCCGCCCTGGCCCGGCTGCGGCTGGCCCGGGGGCGGGCCCTTGGGGCCGTTCTTGCACTCGCGGACCACGTATCCGGGCGCGCAGAGCGTCTCCTCCTTGTGCCGGCGCTCGAAGTCGCGCACGAACTCCTCGAGGGCGCGCTGCTCCTTCTGGGACCGGACGATCTGCTTGATCTCCTCGGTGGCCTGGGGAAGGTTCCGCTGCATCGCGGGAAGGGCGCGCTCCAGCCGGAAGACGTAGGCGCCGAAGTCGGTCTTCACAGGCCCCACGATCTCACCGGGGCGTGCCTTGAAGGCGGCCTCCTCGAGCGCGCGGTCCTGCTGCCCGCGCGTCACCGTGAGCTTCCCGCCCTCGCGCTTCGAGGACTCGTCGATCGAGTAGCGCTGCACCACCCGCTCGATCGGCCGGCCGTCGTCGAGCGCCTTCTTGACCTTGCGGGCCTCGGTCTCGTCGTCGGCCAGCACCACGCGCAGCTCGCGGCGCTCGGGCTGACCGAAGCGCGCCCGGTTGCGGTTGTAGTAGTCGCGGACCTCCTGGTCGGAGACCTCGCGCTTGCCCTCCACCACGTTCTTCTGCACCGCGTTGACGAGCATGTCGAGGCGCACCCGGTAGAGGATGTCCTCCTCGCTCTGGCCCGACTGGGCGAGGAACTGGCGGTACAGCTGATCGTTGGGGAACGCCTTGCGCTTCTGGTCGTCGAAGTTGCGACGGACCTCCTCCTCGGTCAGCTCGATGTCGCGCTCGTCGCCCTCCTGCTCGATCCACTCGGCGTTGATGAGGAACTGCATGACGCGCCCCTTCAGGGACTCGAACTCGTTGCGGCACTCCTGCCGGGTCTGCTCGACGGGAGGCAGGCCCCGGCCGCCGGGCTGGGGCCGGCGCTTCGCGGCAACGCACTTGTCGAAGTTGGGCGGATCGGGCACCGTGGTCGCGGCCGGTGCCCCGAGGCTCTGCTGCTGGGCGCGGGCGACGGTCCCGAACCAGCGGTCGAACGAGGTCTTCTCGATCGGCGAGTCGTGCGCCTTGGCCACGCTGTTGGGCGGGATGTCGTTGCCGCAGCCGGCGAGCACGGCCGCCGCCACGGCGCCGACGGCGAGCAGCGAGCGGCGGGCGAAGAGGGAGGTAGGGGCGCTCATGGCGGGCTGAGGGTAGCGGGGCCGACTCCCGGCTCCGTAGCCACCCGGAGGATCGCCTCGGCCACCGCCACGACGCGCGAGAAGCGCTCCTCGGGGTCATCCGGGACCCGGACGGCCACGGTCGATCGCCCGGACTCGTACACCGCCTCGGGCACCTCGGAGCGCAGCTCGCGGGCGCCGGCAGAGTCGAGCTCGATGGGCGACACTGCGAGCCGATCGCCCCGGAAGGAGACCGCCATGGCGCCCGCCCGACCGAACTTGATGCGCGCGTCCTGGAGCTTGATCAGGTTGTCGAGCGGCGCCGGAACGGGGCCGAAGCGGTCCTCGAGCTCCTCGCGCAGCACGATCAGGTCCGCCACCTCGCGCGCGCCCGCCACGCGGCGGTGGGTCTCGATCTTCGCGGCCTCGTAGGGCACGTAGTCGCCCGGCACGTAGGCGTCGACCGGGATGTCGAGGCGCACCGGCTCGGGCACCTCCTCGGCTGCGTCCCCGCCGAGCGCGGCGACCGCCTCGTCGAGCATTCCGAGATAGAGGTCGAAGCCCACCGCGGCCACGTGCCCGGACTGGTCCTCTCCCAGCAGGTTGCCGGC